>JBKJVA010000263.1:0-3106 GCA_046589675.1 Usitatibacteraceae bacterium | reverse complement strand
ATCTTGTTGTGCCGCTCCGGCACGAGCTTGACGTCGAGGTAGCCCGCGTTATTGGCGGTCGCGCGGATGGTGCCATCCATATCCAGCTCTTCTTCCGCACCTTCCCTGGCAAATTTTCGCAGGCGCCGCAGCGCCAACTGGATATTGCGAATACCCAACTCGACGTTGTCGTCGTAGTCGCGGAATTCGCGTTTATCCCACACCTTCACCGCGCTGCGATTGCGTGAGCCGTCCTGACCGATGCGGATTCCTTCGGGGTTATAGCCATAGGCCCCGAATGGTGAGGTGCCCGCCGTGCCTATCCATTTGGAACCGCCTTGGTGACGGCCCTTCTGTTCTTCGAGGCGTTGTTTAAGCGTCTCCATGAGCTTATCCCATCCACCCAGCGCCTCGACTTGGGCTTTTTCTTCCTCGCTCAGCAGGCGCTCGGCGAGTTTTTTCAGCCACTCTTCGGGAATGTCGGCAGGCAACACCGCATCAAGCGCCTCCACACCTTTGAAATAAGCTGCGAAGGCGCGATCAAAACGATCAAAGTTAGCCTCATCCTTCACCAGACAGATGCGCGACAGATGGTAGAAATCATCGACACTGCCGTGGATCACTCCCTTTTCCATCGCCTCGCACAGCATCAGGTATTCCTTCACCGATACCGGCAGGCCGTTCTGCTTCAGGGAAAGGAAGAAATCAATCAGCATAACTAAATAGAACACTCACCCTCATCCCTAGCCTTTTCCCAAGGGAGAAGGGTAGGGATGAGGGGAAGTTGCTGTCGGCGAGGCCACTTAGCGGTTTCGCTTCGCCAAAAAAACCAGCTTTTCAAATAAATGCACGTCCTGCTCATTTTTGAGTAAAGCGCCGTACATCGGCGGAATCAGTTTGTTGGTATCGCCCGACTTCAACGCATCCGGCCCAATATCCTCTGCAACAAGCAGTTTGATCCAGTCGAGCAATTCCGAGGTTGACGGCTTCTTCTTCAGGCCTGGCATTTCGCGAATGTCAAAAAAAACTTCCATGGCTTCCTTGAGCAATGCTTTTTTCAAGCCCGGGAAATGTACGTCGACAATTTGCTGCATGGTATTTTTATCCGGAAAGCGGATGTAGTGGAAGAAGCACCGCCGCAGGAAGGCATCGGGTAATTCCTTCTCGTTATTGCTGGTGATAAAAATGATCGGCCGGTGCCTGGCAACAACGGTCTCCCGGGTCTCGTAACAATAAAATTCCATGCGATCGAGTTCACGCAACAGATCGTTGGGGAATTCAATATCGGCTTTGTCGATTTCATCAATTAGCAGGACTACCTGCTGATCGGCTTCAAAGGCGCGCCACATCGTGCCTTTGGAAATGTAATTCTTGATATCTTTGACTTTCTCTTCGCCAAGCTGAGAATCTCGCAAGCGCGATACAGCGTCGTACTCATACAGACCCTGCTGTGCCTTGGTAGTGGATTTGATATGCCATTGCAGCAGCGGCTTGCCGAGCGCTGCCGCGACTTCCTCGGCGAGCATGGTCTTACCGGTACCGGGCTCGCCCTTGATCAGCAATGGTCGCTGCAAGGTCACGGCGGCGTTAACGGCGAGCTTCAGATCGTCGGTCGCGATATAGTTTTGACTGCCTGTAAACTTCATGGATTGTCTGCACATTAATAGGGACATCCCATTATACGTTTGGAGAACGCCATGAAAATCTGCCTCGCTCTACTTCCCCTGCTTCCCATCGCGTGTCTAACTGGCGTGGCGGCGGCGCAGACCAGCGTAACTATTTACTCCAGCGCGCAGCCCGGCACGCTGTCGCCGGCAACTTTTCGAAGTGGCGGCGAGGGTTACGTGATTCCCGGCTATGGCGTCGTCAGGCAGTCGCAAGATGTCAATCTGACCAAAGGCAGGACCATCGTTCGCGTATCTGACGTGCCGGCGCTTATCGACCCGACGACAGTCTTGTTCGAATCTCTCACCGATCCGGCCGGTACCCGGGTGGTGGAGCAAAGTTTCGAATTCGATCTCACCAGCACCGCGAAGTTGCTGCAAAAATATCTGGATCGGGAAGTTACCGTCGAGCAGGTTCGCGGACAAACGATGGAGTCCATCTCCGGCACGCTGATAGGCACACAGGGCGGCCTGATATTGCGCATGCCAGACGGCGCGATCCGTACCGTAAGCAGTTACGCCGGGGTACGCCTCGCGACCCTTCCCGGCGGGCTCATCAGCAAGCCAACACTGGTCTGGGATATCGCTGCTGAGCGGGCCGGCGCACATAAAGCGCGATTCAGTTATCAGACCGGTGGCATCACCTGGTGGACAGATTACAACGTTACCCTCAGCGAGGGCACGGGTGCCAACGCCTGCAAACTCGACGTGGGTGCATGGGTGACGATTGTGAACCAGTCAGGCGCAACGTTTGCGGAGGCGAAATTGAAGCTGGTGGCAGGTGATGTGCAGCGCGCGCAACCACGTGCACAGCCAAGCGCTCGCGCATACGATGGCAACATTGCGATGGCGTCAAAAGTTGAAGGCTTCGCTGAAAAGTCTTTTTTCGAATATCACCTTTACACGCTCGGGCGCCCCACCACAATTTTCAACAATTCAACCAAGCAAATTGAGCTTTTTCCTGCAGCGCGCACTGTGAATTGCGAAAAGGCGCTCGTCTATTACGGACAGGCGGGACAATATTTTGGCAACTATGGTTCGCCGATGACCGACCGTAACTTCGGCAATCAATCAAGCAAGAAGGTTGATGTGTATTTGCGGTTTTCCAATCGCGAGGAAAATAAACTGGGAGTGCCGTTGCCTGCAGGAAAGATGCGGGTCGCCAAGCTCGATAGCGCCGATCAGTCGCTTGAATTTATCGGCGAAGACCTCATCGATCATACCGCCCGCAATGAAACCATTCAGATCAAACTCGGCAGCGCGTTTGATGTGGTCGGCGAGCGGCGACAGGTGGACTACCGATTCGATAACAATGCGAAATGGATTGAAGAGGACATTGAGATCAAGGTGCGAAACCAGAAGGATGAACCGGTCAGTATTATCGTCAAGGAGAATCTTTATCGATGGACCAACTGGTCAATCATAAAGAAGACGCACGCATTTGAAAAAGTCGATGCACGTAC
>JBKJVA010000096.1:0-2182 GCA_046589675.1 Usitatibacteraceae bacterium | reverse complement strand
TGTTCCGGGTTCATTTCGCCCAGACCTTTGTAACGCTGCACGTACATGCCGTCTTTGGCCTGCCCGATCAGCCAGTCAAGCGCTTGGCTGAAACTCTTCACCGACAGTGATTTCTCACCACGTTTAATTTCTGCACCCTCGCGAATTAAGCCGTTGAGAGTCAGAGAGGTTTTTACGATCTGCTCGTAATCGCCGGTCTCGACAAAGGTATTGTCGATAACTGTTTCACGGGTGTTGCCGTGCAGCGTCTTCACGCATCGGAGCCGGTATGCGTCGTGGACTTCATCTGGTTCAACCTTGACCGTAACCGTCGCCGCGCCGACCGCGTCGCTCAGCCATACGGCCGCTTTGGATGCGGTTTCTGCGCTGGTCAGGTCAATGCGTGGGCAATTCATCAAACCGCGCAATACCTCCGGGTCAAACATTCTCGATAGCCGGTCAATGATGGAATCAGTCAGAAGATAATCGTGCGCAATATTGCCAAGCGCTTCTCCGCCAATCATTGCCGCGCCGCCGCCGGGATTCAGCGTTGCGTCTGCAAGGGCTTTTTTCAGTTGCGCGGATTTGAGCTCTAGTTCATCTTTGAGATAGCGCTCTTCCTTGCCCATTTTGATTTTATACAGCGGTGGCTGCGCGATATATATGTAGCCGTTTTCAACCAGCTGCGTCATCTGCCGGTAAAAGAATGTCAGCAGCAGCGTACGAATGTGTGCGCCGTCGACGTCCGCGTCGGTCATGATGATAATGCGGTGATAGCGGAGCTTGTCGTGATTAAAATCGTCTTTACCGATACCCGCGCCCAGCGCAGTGATCAGCGTGGCGATTTGCTCAGACGAAATGACTTTGTCGATACGCGCTTTTTCAACGTTGAGTACTTTGCCACGCAAGGGGAGAATCGCCTGGAATTTGCGGTCACGCCCTTGTTTGGCTGATCCTCCTGCTGAGTCGCCCTCGACGATGTAGATTTCGCAAAGTGCGGGGTCTTTTTCCTGGCAGTCGGCGAGTTTGCCTGGCAGTCCAACGCCATCCAACACACCTTTGCGGCGCGTCAGCTCGCGCGCCTTGCGCGCGGCTTCGCGTGCACGGGCAGCATCGACAATTTTCCCGCAGATAGTTTTTGCATCGGCAGGGTTTTCGAGCAAAAATTCTGAAAGCTTGGCCGCTACTATTTCCTGCACGACCGGCTGGACTTCGGACGACACCAGTTTGTCTTTGGTTTGCGATGAAAATTTTGGCTCGGGCACTTTCACCGATAGCACGCACGTCAACCCCTCCCGTAAATCGTCTCCCGACGTTTCCACTTTGGCTTTTTTAGCAAATTCATTTTCTTCAATGAATTTGTTTATTACCCGCGTCATTGCGGTGCGTAAGCCCGTCAAGTGGGTGCCGCCATCTCGTTGTGGAATGTTGTTGGTAAAACATTGCACGGATTCGCTGTAGCTGTCATTCCATTGCATCGAGACTTCGACAGTCATGCCATCTTTTTCGCTGATGGCATAAAAAATCTTCGGGTGCAGCACGGTTTTGGCGCGATTCATGTACTCAACAAAACCCTTCACACCACCCGAATACGCGAAGTTTTCGCTCTTGCCGTGGCGCTGGTCGATCAATTCAATCTTCACGCCGTTGTTCAGGAATGATAGTTCGCGCAAACGTTTAGCCAGAATTTCGTAATGAAACTCGATGTGCGCGAATGTCTCTTTGGAAGCCATGAAGTGCACTTCGGTGCCGCGTTTCTCGGTGGACCCCACAACCGCTAGCGGCGCTACCCGATCGCCATGGCGAAATTCCATTTGATGTATCTTGCCGTCGCGCCAGATGCGTAATTTCAGCCACTCAGACAGCGCGTTCACAACCGATACACCGACGCCATGCAAACCACCGGAAACTTTATATGAGTTGGCGTCAAATTTGCCGCCGGCGTGCAACTCGGTCATCACAATTTCGGCTGCTGAGCGTTTGAATTCGTCGTCTTCTTTAATACCTGTCGGTATGCCGCGGCCGTTATCGGTAACCGAAATGGAGTTATCGGTATGGATGGTTATTTTGATGTCGTCACAATACTTGGCAAGCGTTTCATCGATTGCGTTGTCGACAACTTCAAACACCATGTGATGCAAACCTGATCCATCGGATGTGTCGCCGATGTACATGCCCGGACGTTTGCGGACAGCTTCCAGGC
>JBKJVA010000174.1:0-3838 GCA_046589675.1 Usitatibacteraceae bacterium | reverse complement strand
GGAGTGGTAGTTCAGTTGGTTAGAATACCGGCCTGTCACGCCGGGGGTCGCGGGTTCGAGTCCCGTCCACTCCGCCAGATCAGGGGCGAACTTTCGAGTTCGCCCCTTTTTATATGTATTCATAGAATGTGCTTCAAACCTGTACCCGCTTCAACATCTGTGCCGCACCGTCGTTCCACACTATCGAGACTGAACAATGAGCATGCTTGAGACCATCCGTACCACCTCCAAGACTTGGGTGGCCAAAGTCATTCTTGTGCTGATCACCATCCCATTTGCGTTGTGGGGCGTTGAATCCTACGTTAGCTCACCGGCTGGACAAGATACCGTCGCAACGGTTGAGAAAGAGAAAATTACCACGCAGGAATTCCAGCAGGCGGTGCGCAACAAACTGGATCAGTTTCGCCAGCAATTTGGCGGCAATATCGATGCGTCGGTGATGGACAGCCCTGAGATGCGTAAATCGATTCTCGATCAGTTGATTGACCAACGGCTGATTGCGGTAGCCACCAGGTCCAGCGGTTTGGTCGTGAGCGATGCGACACTGCGCGAACAAATAAGCACCGAACCAAGTTTTCAGCAGGACGGCAAATTCGTCGCCACGCGTTACGAGTTGTTCCTTAAGGCGCAGGGGCTGTCGGCGGTTGGGTTTGAGGCCCGCATGCGACAGGATCTTGAACGCCAGCGATTCGTCGAAAGCATTGCGGCAACCGCATTTACGCCGAATGAGGGTATCAAGCAATACTTGCGCGCGTCAGAGCAAACCCGCGACATCGCGGTCATCAATATCGCGCCGGAACAATTTACCGCGCAAGTGAAAATTACCAACGATACGGCCAAGTTGTACTACGAACAGAAGAAAGCCGAATTCACCACGCCGGAGCAAATCCGCGCCGAGTACATCGAACTCTCCGTGGACGCCCTGGCCCCGACGATTCAGGTTACGGCCGAAGAAACTAAAGCCTATTACGAAGCAAATAGCGGACGCTACCTCCAAAAAGAACAGCGCAAGGCCAGTCACATCCTTATCAATCTGACGCCAAAAGCGACTGACGCGGAGAAAACAGCAGCTAAGGAAAAAGCGGACGCGCTCTTCGCCCAAGCGAAGAAAAATCCAAAAGAATTCGCCGAGCTGGCAAAGAAAAACTCGCAAGACACCGGCTCTGCAGCCAATGGCGGAGATCTCGGCTTGTTTGCGCGGGGCATGATGGTGAAACCGTTTGAAGATGCGGCCTTCAGTGCCAAGAGGGATGAGTTGGTTGGCCCGGTGCTATCGGATTTCGGATACCACATTATCCGCGTCACCGATATTCAGCCGGAAAAGGGCAAGGGACTTGCAGAAGTAACACCGGAGATTGAAGGCGAACTGAAGAAACAAAAAGCAGCGCGCAAGTTTGCCGAGCTAGCCGAGAAATTTACCAACGCGGCGTATGAACAACCGAGCAGTTTGAAAGCCGCCGCGGATGCCGTCGGATTGCCGATCAAACAATCGTCGTGGATAACAAAAGGCCAGGGCATGCCGCCGCCCTTCAGCAACGCGAAGTTGATGGCCGCGCTGTTTTCAGACGAAGTACAAAAAAATAAACGTAACACGGAGGCGGTTGAGGTTGCGACGAACACGCTGGTCGCTGCTCGCGTGCTGGAATCCAAGCCGGCTGTCTTAAAGCCGTTTGCTGAACTTGAAGCGGGCATTATTGCGCGCCTCACACGTGAAGAAGCAAGTAAGCTTGCCAAAAAAGACGGCGAGGGCAAACTGGAGACACTGAAACAGGCCAAGGCCGCAGACCTCAAATGGCCCCAATTACTCTCAGTGAGCCGCGCCGCGCCGGGAGGACTGAGTCCAAACGTAATCGAAGCGGCCATGAAGGCTGACCCCAAGGCGCTTCCTGCCTATGTCGGCACGGAAAACCCCGGGGGCGGATTCGTATTGATACAAGTGGCGAAAGTGAACGACGCGCCAGCGTTTGACGAAGCCAAACTGCAAACGACTCGGATGCGCATTTCGCAAGCGGTGACGCAGCAAGAAATCCTTGCAACGCTCGCGCAAGTACGCGCCAGGTCAAACGTCACGATCGCAAATGATGCGCTGACGAAAAAACAGGACCAGTAATCGTCGGCTGAAAGTAACCGCGAGGATTCATCTCTCGCGATAGTTTTGTTGAAGTCCGACAGGCTGCTAGTCTTTGAGACCAAACATGTCTCGCGGATTGCGTAATTCGGCGATATCGTCCAATCGCGCCTTCACCAGTTTCATGAAATTCGGATGCGACAGAATATAGAACTGTCGATCCCGAATCGCCTCGAACGTGACAGTGGCCACATCGCTCGCCGTTAGCCTACCGGAACTCACCGCCTTCTCAATCATCTGTTGCGCCTTGATCATCGAATCGGTGGGCCGGTCTACATTCTGCATATCGGCCGGTCGCGATATATGCGATTTGGAGATGCCGGTCGGCGTGAAACCCGGGCATAGCACCGATGCAGCGATACGCGGCTCAATCCTTGCCAGATCGTGATACAGCGATTCTGCGTGCGCCACGACAGCGTGTTTGCTGACGTTGTAGGTACCCATCAGGCCAGGTGCGATGAGCCCGGCTATTGATGACACGCTGACAATATGGCCTTCATACGCGGGATCGTTGCGGGCGGCTGCGAGCATCAGCGGTGTGAAGGTGCGAACACCGTGAATCACACCCCAAAGGTTCACGTTGAGCACCCACTCCCAATCCTTGACGGTGTTCTCCCAGATGAGACCACCCGAGCCCACGCCTGCGTTATTGAACAGGCAATGCACTGCGCCGAAGGAATTGGTGGCGAGCGCGGCCAGCGCCTCCAAGTAATCAGCTTTCGAAACATCGCCAGCCAGTGCGACAACTTCTGCGCCCGTTGACTTCAATTCAGCGACCGCCTGTTGCAACGGTTCCTCGCGAATATCGCCGAGCACCAGTTTCATTTTTAGCGTGGCGGCTTTTTCGGCAAATGCGCGCCCCAAGCCATTTGCGCCACCGGTGATGACGGCAACTTTTTTTTCAAAATCTTTCAATGGTTTTCCCCGGTAAAAAGTATTCAAACTCAGCCATTGACGGGCGTTTTCGGGCATTTATGTCTGAAGATGCGCGTGGATATTGGCATTATAAAGTTTATACTGGCATACCGCTAGCGATGACGTTAAACCCGCAATCCACATAAGTAATTTCCCCAGTGACTGCACTGGCCAGATCGCTCATCAGGAAGGCCGCAACGTTGCCGACTTCCTCTTGCGTGACGTTGCGTCTAAGCGGTGCCTGCTCTTCAAAAAACTTCAACATCTTGCCGAATCCACCGATGCCTGCTGCGGCAAGGGTTTTGATCGGGCCCGCTGATATGGCATTGGCGCGGATCCCTTTCGGCCCGAGACTTGCAGCCAGATACCGCGTCACGGCTTCGAGACTCGCCTTGGCAGCACCCATGGTGTTGTAGTTCGGCACCACCCGCTCAGCACCCAAGTACGACAGTGTCAAACAGGCAGCATTGCGGCCCTGCATCATCGGTAGTGCCGCTTTTGCAAGTGCTGCATAGCTGTAGCTTGAAATGTCGTGGGCAATCCGGAAATTCTCGCGCGTCATACCATCCAGAAAATCGCCACCGATCGCCTCCCGTGGCGCGAATGCGATGGCGTGGACAAACCCATCCAGTCCATCCCAATGTTTAGCTAGTTCCACGAACAGGTTATCAATGTCTACATCTTTGGAAACGTCGCATGGCAGAAGTATTTTCCCGTCAAAATCCGGGACAAGTTTTTCAACCCGTTCGCGAATGCCTTCACCCCCGTAGGTGAAGGCCAATTCAGCGCCTTCGC
>JBKJVA010000094.1:0-2777 GCA_046589675.1 Usitatibacteraceae bacterium | reverse complement strand
CGTCTGAAAGGCTACCAGTTCGCCGACCGTCATTTGACCATCCATGATGCGTAACGAACCCAGCGCCAGAATGGACAGATGAACGGCCAGCCCTAGCAAACCGGGCACCTGCCCAAGTGTGAGTCCGATACCCTGCGCCTTGACCGAGGAGTTAACAAGTTGGGTCTGTAATGCGATCCATTTTGAGAACAGGCCCCACTCCTGTCCGGCAGCCTTGATCGTCTCGATGTTGGTGAGTCCGTTAATGGAGGCACCCGACAGCCGTCCTGCTTGAACTGACATCTGCTGGGACAATTCTGCTGTGCGCTCCGCAATCGTACGCCAAACCAGTAGCTCCAATGCGACCGCTGTAACCGCAATAAGGGTCAGCTGCGCAGAGTAGTAAAACATTACCAGCAGAAAAAAACTCGCCGTCAGCAAGTTCAGCAAGACCTGGCTGAGCTCGCTGGAGAGTGTGCTGGCAACCCGCTCGTTCAATCCGACCCGCGAGGCAATTTCGCCCGCTGAGCGCTGGGTGAAAAACTCCGCAGGCAGGCGTAACGTGTGCCAAAAGAAGTGGCTCGACAAATCCAGCGCCGTACGCGCGTGGGTGCGAATCAGATAGCGCGCCTGAAGCCATGCAAGCGCAGCACGCACCAGCGCTGTGATGGCCATACCCGCGAGCAGCGGCATCACCATGTTGTCTGCCTGTGCCACCAGTACCTGGTCGATGAAGCGGCTCGAAAGCATCGGCAATACGACGCCGGGAATTACCAGCAATAGTCCAAGCAACACCAACAGCGATAGCGCGCGTTTCATCCCGGAAAAATACTGGCGAAGCGAACGGAGTACCGACGGTCCATTTCCCATCGGTTCAAAATACGCAGCGCGTTCGAACGCCAGCACGATCCCGGTAAAGCTGCGGTCGAATTCACCAGCATCCACGACCCGGCGACCCTGCGCCGGATCATTCAGATGTGCTTTACCGTTTTTGAAACCCTCTATCACGACATAGTGATTGAAGTTCCAGAAAACGATAGCGGGCAACGGTAGCGAGCCAATCTCGGCAGGTTCCTTGCGATAGCCTTTGGCGGTCAGGCCATGCAGCCGGGCGGCACGAAGCAGATTGCTGGCTTTGGTTCCGTCACGACTGACCCCGCATTCGACACGAAGTCTTTCCAGCGGCACATGGCGACCGTAGTACGCCAGAATCATTGCCAGCGAAGCAGCACCACATTCGACTGTCTCCAGTTGCAGGATCGTCGGGGTGCGGTGAATGCGAGTGTTGGCGGGCTTTGAAGGCGGGATACTGTTAAGTACGGCTGTCGTCACAACGCGCTCGCAATCCAGATCGCGTATGTCCCAATTAGCGCAATAAGCGCGGGCAGCGCAATCCGTACCCATGGGCGGTATGAAACGAGTGTCAAGCGTTCGTCGAGCTGGTTAGGCGATGCCAGTCGCTCGAGTGCTGTCTTCCGAAATAGCTGATTGCGTGCAGTGATCATGCGGGATACTCATTGCTCACATTTACATGACGATCTTTCATCCCGAGAGCCGTTTCAGCATGCGATCAAATCTTGCCCCGGCAACATGAATGGTATCAAGGAGATTTTCATTGAGTTCATCCTTGGCGTGGGGATCCGGCAAAGCCTCACCGTAACCCATGCGCATGGTGGTATTGCGCATGCGATCAGCCAGAAAAATACACAGCGCAAAATAGAAATGCGCAGCGAAGTCGGCATCGATGGAAAGTTTTTTACGGATAACATCATCGGCGATGCGAAACAAGGTCGCATCCATCGCCACCTCAACGGAAACCGTGGTGGGTGCAGGATCCACCAGCGACATTTCGCCAACAATTTCACCGCTCTCAAGCGACGCAATCGGTAGTCCGGAAGCAGTCCGAATGACGAGTTGCCCATCCAGAACGATGTAGAGATGATCCACGCGAGATTCGCGTTTGATCAATATCGTCCCTGCCTTGACGTGGATTCGCTCGCCGGCCTCAGCGATCCAATCAACATCGCTGTCCGTCATTTGGCTGAATATGATGAGTACCTTGCGCATGGAAATCTTCTTTTTCTGATGGCCGGTGTTGAGCAGAATAGTTGATTTTTTCGCGCCGGTAAAGGCTGACGGCACCTTAGGCGTATATTGCGGGTGGGTCCTCCGCCGCACGTTGCAGATGAAATGCGTACTGACTCATTCGTCTCTAGAGTAAGGCGTAATAAATACCGAACGCCAATCGGCGAGGGTTTCCGGCACTTTGCAGGCTGCAAGCCGCGCCAACGCTAGAGATGGACGCCGTGAAACATGTAGTGGTTTCCAATCAGCCAACTTACACGTCCCTGATCACTTTCGACCACCGCGTTCTGCATTCCGTCGTACCAGCGTGCACAAGTATGACGCGTTGGTTTATCCTTTCCTTGACTGCAGCTATTACTGCGATCGGAAAACTGAAAAGGAGTCACATCATGGACCTTCCAGACCAACTTCAAAAACTGCAAACCCTGCGCGAACAAGGCGTTCTGACCGATGACGAATTTACTCTCGCCAAGAAACGCGTTCTCGAAGGCACCGGGCCGCACACTTTCGATCAGCCTGCTGCTTCGGCTTCAGGGGCTTCGTCAGTCTTGAACCAATTCAGGCTATCGACAACCGACAAATGGATTGGTGGCGTTTGCGGCGGCCTGGCGTCGCTGACCAGTGTCCCGGCCTGGTCGTGGCGCATTCTGTTCCTGCTGACGGCGTTGCTGCACGGCATTGGTGTGGTTGTCTATATTTTGCTGTGGATTTTT
>JBKJVA010000247.1:0-7797 GCA_046589675.1 Usitatibacteraceae bacterium | reverse complement strand
GAGACGCGAGCCAGCTTATCGGCTGGGACGGTCTCGGCGCTGCTTGTGGGGAACGCGCGGACGCGAATTAGAACGTGGGGTTGTCATGATGAAGTTTCCTCCTGAATAATCCGATCCGGCGGACCTGAGCCGAAGCCCGCCCCGCACGGACCGGAATCCAACGATTGCCTTGCGAGTTACATTTAACCCATCGGTTTGATGAGCGGCGTGATCACCGGGGTGATCATCGGCGCCGGCCTGATGGCCATGGGTTTCGCAGCGGCTTTCTTTTTTGGTGCAGCTTTTTTCTTGGCCGGTTTCTTTTTTGCAGCGGCCTTCTTTTTGGGAGCAGCCTTCTTCTTTGGAGCAGCCTTCTTCTTGGCGGCTACCTTCTTTTTAGCAGCAGGTTTCTTTTTCGCTGCAGGCTTCTTCTTAGCGGCCGGTTTTTTGGCAGCGGGCTTCTTTTTAGCGGCCGGTTTTTTGGCAGCTGGTTTTTTCTTTGCTACTGGCTTCTTTGCTGCGGGTTTCTTTGCAGCAGGTTTCTTTGCTGCCGGCTTCTTTGCTGCCGGCTTTTTGGCTGTTGCCATGATCAAACTCCTTTCGATGGTTGGACCGAATTGCTTGTATATAGCGCCGCGATGGTTTGCCGCACTACCAAGAATTCATTCTGTCGAACGATTGAGTCAGGACAACTGCGCAGACTGGTATCAGTTGCATAGCAACCTCACTCAACCCGGATTGCTTTCAGCACACTAAAACAAATTAAGACAAGCGAGCTAACAACAACACGAGCACTTGGTGAAGCCGATTCTATTACAGAAGTTTTTTAGAACACCAGTTTTAACGCGTGTCAAGAGCGATTATTTGCACGCGCGATTTACAAATTAGTATCGTTACGATACTAATCCATATTCGCTTGAATGGTTTGCAGGCGTTCTTGTCTTACCAGATCGTCAAAAGTTTCACGTTCGCGGATCAGCGCTGCGCTGTCACCATCAACCATCACCTCAGCAGCGCGGGGGCGCGAGTTGTAGTTTGAGGACATCACAAAGCCGTACGCACCCGCCGACAGGATGGCAACGACATCGCCTTCGTGCGCAGCCAGTGAGCGCGAATGCGCGAGCACATCCGCACTCTCACACACCGGGCCGACCACGTCGTAAACTCTCGCGGCAACATCCGCGCGAGCGGCTTCCACCATGACCACTTCATGGTGCGCCTGGTATAGCGACGGACGTATCAAATCATTCATCGCTGCGTCGATCACCAGAAAATTCTTGCTCTCCGTAGGCTTCACGAACTCAACCCGAGATAGCAGCACACCGGCATTGCCGACCAGCACGCGGCCCGGCTCAAGCAGCAATTCAACGTCTCTCAGTCCCAGGCTTGCTTCCAGTGCCTGCGCATAATCGTTCAAATTGATTGTGTCCTCATCCTTGTAAGTGATGCCGATGCCGCCACCAGGGCAAATGTGATGTACTGGCACGCCCGCTTCTGCAAGCGCATCTGCCAGTGCCACGATGCGCCCCATTGCCTCCTGTAGCGGTGTGGCGTCCATCAATTGCGATCCAATATGGCAGTCGACACCCACGATATGGATATTCGCAAGTGATTGTGCCCGGTGGTACACCTCCAGCGCGCGATCAAAAGCGATGCCAAACTTGTTATTTTTGAGGCCAGTCGAAATATACGGATGGGTCTTCGCATCGACATCCGGATTGACACGCAAGCTAATGCGGGCCTTCATAGCCAGGCTGGCTGCGACTGCATTGACCCTGTCCAATTCTGCTTCGCTCTCGATGTTGAAGCATTTGATGTTTGCTTCCAGGGCCAATTTAATCTCGGCTGCTGTTTTGCCCAACCCTGAAAATACGATCTTGCACGGGTCACCACCCGCTTCCAGGACGCGCATCAATTCGCCTCCGGAGACGATGTCAAATCCAGAGCCCAACCCGGCAAAAAGGCGTAGCACCGCGAGGTTGGAGTTGGCCTTGACCGCATAACAGATCAAATACGGACGACCCTTTCGGGCCGCCATCAGCGCGCCGTCAAGTCGATGAAACGCCGACACCAGTGCCGCCCTGGAATAGACGAAACAAGGTGTGCCGAAGCGCTTTGCGATATTGTTGAGCGGCACGCCTTCCATCATCAGCGCCCCATCCGGGCTATTGCGATGGACGCCGAAAGTAGCCAGCGAGGACCTCATTTTGCCGATCCCTGTGAGAGTATTTTAGGCGTTGGCGCTGGTGTATCTGGCGGCAACTTGAGCGGACCTTTCTGGCCACACGCTGCAAGCGAAGACGAGAAGATCAAAGCGACTAGAATGAAGGCAGCACGACGCATGGCAGAGTGACTTTGAGAGTTATTGAACGATTTGAAAGGATGGTATCACGGGTATGAATACGCCGATTCTGCTGGATGAGAGCACATTTCACGCGCGCGTGGACGCCGTATTCGCAGCCATTGAAGCGGCGCTCGACGACGGCGAACCTGACATCGATAGCGAGCTCAGCGGAGGTATTCTCACACTTGAGTTTGACAACCACAGCAAGATAATCGTCAATCGCCAGACGTTCAATCGCGAAATCTGGGTGGCCGCGAAGTCCGGCGGCTTTCATTTTCGTTTTGATGGTGCATCGTGGCGTGACACGCGCAGCAGTGAGCTATTGGAATCACTCCTGTCGCGCGTCATCTCCGAACAGTGCGGTGCTGTGATCTCAATCACAATTTGAACTTGCAACGCACATAAAATGCCGCTTGATAAAAGTCGACGTCCAGTTTAGTATCGAATCAATACCAAACATACTTGGCAAAAAATCAACTTTGTAAAGTATCGACTCGAAACCATTTTTCGCACGAAGCGATTCACGCCGTTAAAAATGCGCAGCCCGAATACCACTATCGACCGATATGGATAAGAGCCCGGAAGTACTTCTGGAGCTGGTCGAACGACTCGGTAACCTGCTGCGCTCCGAATTTCGGCGCGCCGGTGCCGACGAACAATTGCAGCCTGTGCATGTCCACGCACTGGTATACCTTACCCGTGCCAATCGATATTCAAACACGCCACAGGCAATGGCGGAGTATCTGGGTCTGACCAAAGGCACGATGTCGCAAAGCCTGTTGTTGCTGGACCGACGCGGGCTGATCGAGCGCTATCAGGACGATCTCGACCGGCGGGTAGTGCGTTTGCGTCTTTCCACCAGTGGTGAACAGTTCTTATATGATGCGCAGCCACAAAGCGCCTGGCAACACGCCACCCGCAACATCAGTCCCAATCGGATTCGCAACGCCGTTTCGGCCTTGCGTGAAACCCTCACTACCTTTCAAGCCGACAACGAGGGCCAGCCGTTTGGCACCTGCAGTGGCTGCCGGCACTTCGAGCGCCTGTCAGCGCGCGCTTACCGATGTGGACTGATGGGAGATCGATTGTCTGGACCGGAGGCGCGCAAGATATGCTGGTTATATGAAGAGAAGGGGAGCGGGGGCGAGGAAGATGAAGAATAGCCGACACACCATATAAGTATAGGTTGCAGCGGCTAACGTTCCAACGTTTCGTCTTTCCCGCCAAACTGGAATTCGAAGTTTGGTAACTCTACGCCAACCGCCTCTTGGCTTTTTCCACCGCCAACCGCACCTGCGCCGGCGCCGTCCCGCCAACGTGATTCCGGCTCGCCACCGATCCTTCGGGCGAGAGCACAGCATAAACATCCTCACCCACCAACTGGGAATACCCGCGCAAAACGTCAATCGGCAATTCCGCCAAATCTTTCCCCAACTTCTCCGCATCGCGTACCGCCAACGCTACCACTTCATGCGCGTCGCGGAACGCCAAGCCCTTTTTGACCAGGTAATCCGCCAAATCGGTTGCGGTCGCAAAGCCTTGCTTGACCGCGGCTGCCATCCGCTCCTGCTTGACCTCAATCGCCGCCGCCAGATCCGCCATGATGGTCAAACAATCACGTACTGTATCGACCGTGTCGAACAGCGGCTCCTTGTCTTCCTGATTGTCCTTGTTGTACGCCAGGGGTTGGCCTTTCATCAGCGTCAACAGTGCCACCAGATGCCCATTCACCCGCCCGGTCTTGCCGCGAATCAGTTCAGGCACATCAGGATTTTTCTTTTGCGGCATGATCGAGGAGGAATAACAAAAACGATCCGGCAGATTGACGAAACCGACACTTTGGCTCATCCAGATGATCAGTTCCTCGGAAAACCGCGACAGGTGTGTCATTACCAGTGCCGCAGCGGACACGAATTCGATAGCGAAGTCGCGGTCGGATACGGCGTCCAGCGAGTTTTCGCAAACGCCATCGAAGCCGAGCTCCAATGCGACAGACTCGCGGTCAATCGGGTAGCTGGTGCCCGCCAGTGCCGCCGCTCCCAGCGGCAAGCGGTTCACGCGTTTGCGGCAATCGACCATCCGCGCCTCGTCCCGGGCCAGCATTTCCACATAAGCCATCAGGTGATGGCCAAACGTCACCGGCTGCGCAACTTGCAAATGCGTGAAGCCGGGCATGATGGTGTTGGTGTGCTTTTCGGCCAAATCGACCAGTGCACGCTGTGTGGCACGCAGCAGATCGATAATGCCGTCAATCTCGCTCCGCAGCCAGAGGCGGATATCGGTGGCGATTTGATCATTCCGTGAACGGCCGGTATGCAGGCGTTTGCCAGCATCGCCAATCGCTGCGATCAACCGTGACTCGATATTCATATGGACGTCTTCAAGATCAATGCGCCATTCAAAGCGGTCTGCACGAATCTCCGCTTCGATTTCTCCCATACCACGTTCAATGGCAGCCAAGTCCTGTGCCGAGATTACCTTTTGCCGTGCAAGCATCCTTGCATGGGCAAGTGAGCCCTGAATGTCCACAACGGCCAGCCGTTGATCGAAGCTAACCGACGCGGTGAATCGCTTGACGAGTTCGGTTACTGGCTCCGAGAAGCGTCCTGAAAAATGGCCTTTGGCAGTGGCTGCTGCAGCGAGCAATCCGTTGTGTTGTTCTGATTTGTTCGAAATTGGCATTGTCAATCTGTCGAAAATTCGCTCACAATCGAGCCATGACGAGTATAAAGCATCGCTCTTCGGCGCAAAATCGACAATCCAGGTCAATCGTAGCGACGGCGCGCCTGCCGGATTTCTGCAATCTAGGCATTATGTTGCGGTTGTTGTTGATCGTAAATCTGCTGTGTATCGCCGCGGCTATTTTGCGGGTTGATGCCCGCGATCTATGGCAGCAATTCCTGTTCATCTCTGCGGTAGCCCAGCCAGCGATCATTTTTTCGCTGCTGGTGATGTGCGGACTGCGAAAACCGCTTGCCAAACTTCGCTATTGGCAAGGGATCGTTATCATTTTGTTCCTCGAAGCCAACATCGGTGCACTGTTCTGGTGGTGGCTGCAAGTCATCACGCCGTTGACACAGCCGGTTTCCCCTTGGCAATATGGCTTTTTCTTCGCCTTCGCTACCGGTTTTGCGCTGTTGTATTTCGACCTGCGTTCGCGTGCGCTTTCGCCGGCCCTGACCGAAGCGCGCTTGCAGGCCCTGCAGGCGCGAATCCGGCCGCATTTCCTGTTCAATAGCATCAACGCCGTGCTGTCGCTGATCCGCTCTGAGCCTAAACGTGCCGAACGCATGCTCGAAGACATGTCGGAGCTGTTTCGCGTGCTGATGGCCGACAATCGCAAACTGACATCACTGGCCGATGAGATTACGCTTTGCAAACGCTACCTTGAGATCGAGGAAATTCGCCTGGGTGAGCGGCTCGTGGTGGTGTGGCGCATCGACAATATGCCAGCAGAGGCGCTGGTACCGCCGCTGATTTTGCAGCCGCTGGTCGAAAACGCCGTCTATCACGGCATTGAGCCACGCCAGGTGCCAGGCACCTTGACCATTGAAGTATTGCCCAAGGGAAAGCAGTTTGTTATCCGTCTCACCAATCCATTCGACGCCGGTTCAACCCACGTTTCCGGCAATCGTATGGCGATTGCCAACATCAAGGAACGCTTGCAGCTACACTTCGATGCGGAAGCCAGTCTGAAAGCGGAAGTGAAAGATGAAACCTATGTGGTCACGATTACCCTGCCGGTGCGCACGCAAGACTTATAGCCTCTGCTAACGCTAAAAAGCCTATGACGACGATCTCCCATTCCTCGCAATCTCCCGCCCGAATCCTGATTGTCGACGACGAAACACCCGCGCGACGTCGTCTGCGCGATCTGCTCGACGATTGTCGTGAACAGTTCCCGCTGATGATCGCCGACGAAGCGGCCAACGGTGTGGAAGCCATCGAAATCATCAACAAGGGCAGCGTCGACATTGTGCTTACCGACATCCGCATGCCGGTAATGGATGGGCTGGAAGTCGCGTGCCATGTCGCCAAAATGGATGCGCCACCTAAAATCATTTTTATCACTGCGTTCGATCAATACGCGGTAAAGGCGTTTGAGCTGAACGCCATCGATTACCTGTTAAAGCCGATCCGGCTGGAACGCCTGCTGATGGCGCTAAACAAAGCCATCGCCCTCAAACCAGCGCAAGCCGCAGCGATTGCCGAGGCCGCGCAGGCAAGACGTAAACATCTATCTATCCACGAACGCGGCAAAATTGTGCTGGTACCGATGGATGAGGTGTTGTACCTCAAAGCTGAGCTGAAGTACGTGACGGTGCGAACAGCGCAGAAAGAGTTCCTGCTGGAGGAGTCCCTCACCAAGCTGGAGGAAGAATTCACCGGCTTGTTTACCCGAATCCACCGCAACACGCTGGTGGCGACCAAAGCGGTGGCCGGATTCGAAAAAATGACCGATGGCGGCGGGCCAGGCGAAGACGTTGCACAGCTTGGCGAAAAGGGTGAAAGCGGCGGCACCCATTGGGCGGTGGTGATTCGCGGCATTCCGGAACGGTTGGCCGTGAGCCGACGCCAGCAACACGTAGTGAAAGAGTTTTAATGCGCAGCGAGTGTTAACGGGATTAATGAGCGCATAACAGCCCAAGCGGAGAAATTGTGGAAAGCTCAATCATCATCAACGTATTGCTGCCGGTCGCCCTGGGTGTGATTATGCTGGGGCTAGGTTTGAGCCTCACCATCGCTGATTTCACCCGCGTCGTACGTTATCCCAAAGCGGTGATGGTGGGACTCTTCATTCAGATGTTCATATTGACGATCATCTGCTTTGCCATCACCGTATTGTTCCAGCTACCGCCCGAACTCGCCGTCGGCATGATGTTGCTGGCCGCCTCACCGGGCGGCGCTTCGGCCAATATTTACAGCCATCTTGCGCACGGCGATGTGGCACTCAACATTACGCTTACGGCCATCAATTCCGCGCTATCGCTGATCGTGTTGCCGTTCATCGTCAGCTTTGCGCTGCAATACTTTATGGCATCCGACCAATACGTGCCGCCGCCATTCAAGAAGATCATGGAGGTCGGGGTGATCATTCTTGGACCGGTATTGATCGGCATGTTTCTGCGTTCGAAATTCCCTGCTTTCGCCGAACGCATGGAAAAGCCCATCCGTATTTTTTCGATACTGTTGCTGGCCGCCCTGGTAGTCGCTACTGTGGTCCAGCAGTGGCCAGCCTTCGTTAAATATTTTCCGGTCGTCGGGCTGGCTTGCCTGATATTTAATCTGCTGTCGCTGGGCATCGGTTACAGCGTGCCGCGGCTGGTGAAGATTCCGGACAAACAAGCCATCGCGATTGCCATGGAAATCGGCATCCACAACGGCACGCTGGCGATCTACATCGCCTTCAACGTGCTGGGAAACGGCATGATGTCGGTGCCGGCGGCGATCTACAGTCTCATCATGTTTGTGAC
>JBKJVA010000044.1:0-6616 GCA_046589675.1 Usitatibacteraceae bacterium | reverse complement strand
ATCACCTTCCAGCTTTTGATCGGGGTGCGCATGATGCCACGCCTCGATATGCTTATGCGCATTCTCGATCATGACCACTGCCGCATCGACCATCGCACCGATGGCAATGGCTATCCCGCCCAGCGACATGATGTTGGCGTTAACGCCCTGGTAATACATAACAATGAACGCGACCAGTATTCCCAGCGGCAGAGAAACGATGGCTACCAGCGCTGAGCGAATATGAAACAGGAAGGCGAAGCACACCAGCGCGACGACAATGAATTCCTCAATCAATTTGTTGCGCAAGTTATTAACCGCGCGTTTGATGAGGTCGGATCGATCGTAGGTCGTGACAATTTCCACGCCCGCCGGCAATCCGGGTTTCAACTGTTCGAGCTTGGCTTTAACCGCCACAATGGTCTCTAACGCGTTCTTACCCGAACGCATGATGATGACCCCGCCAGCCACTTCACCCTCGCCATTTAACTCGGCAATGCCGCGTCGCATTTCTGGCCCGATCTGAATGCGGGCCACATCTTTCAACAATACCGGTACCCCAGCGTCGCTAACGGTGATCGGGATAGAGCGGAAGTCATCGAGCGTCTTCAGGTAGCCACTGGAGCGCACCATGTACTCGGCTTCGCCCAGCTCCAACACCGAGCCGCCGGTCTCCTGGTTGGCGTTGCGGATTGCCTCCATCACTTTGCCGTGCGGAATGTTGTAGGCGCGCAGCCGGTCAGGATCGAGCACGATCTGGTATTGCTTGACCATGCCGCCAATCGTCGCCACCTCTGCAACGTTGGGCAGCGTCTTCAGCTCATATTTGAGGAACCAGTCCTGCAGGGCGCGTAGCTGCGACAGGTCGTTTTTGCCGGTCTTGTCGATAAGCGCGTATTCATAAATCCAGCCGACGCCGGTCGCATCGGGACCTAACGATGCTTTTGCGTTCTGCGGCAGCCGCGACTGCACCTGGTTCAGGTATTCGAGCACCCTTGAACGCGCCCAGTAAAGATCGGTACCGTCTTCAAACAACACATAGACAAACGAATCACCAAAAAACGAAAACCCGCGCACTGTTTTCACACCTGGCACCGACAACATGGTGGTGGTGAGCGGATAGGTGATCTGGTTCTCGACAATTTGCGGCGCTTGTCCCGGAAAAGTAGTGCGGATGATGACCTGTACATCCGACAAATCCGGAATCGCGTCGAGCGGCGTTTTTGTCAATGACCACACGCCCCACGCGGCAACAATCACGGTCACCAGCAACACCAGGAAGCGGTTACCGATCGACCAGCGGATCAGTTGGGCAATCATTTTTTCATTCCGTCAGCCGTCGTTGCCTTCGTTGCCTTCATTGCATCCATGGGGCTGATGCTGCCGAGAGCGAATTCGCCGTTGGGCGACATCATCACTTCGAACGAGACCATGCCGCCCTCCTTGACCGCAGCGGGTACGCCACCTTTGGGTGCAATGAACGGCATGGTCATTGCGCCCATTTTCAGCGACGGGATCGGCCCGTGCGAAATGGTGATGCTGTCTTTGTCGATCTTTTCAACCTTGCCTTCGCCTTTGTGCATGGCACCGGGCGCGACTGGCGCATCACTCATGCGGGTGCCGGTACTTTTCAGGCTGGCTTCCGAATCGATCAGAAACTGCCCGGATAAAACTACTTTCATCCCTTTCTTTAGTCCGCTTTTTATTTCGGTCATGCCGTTAGCCTCAGCACCAATATCGACGTCGGTTGGGGTGAACTGCTGCTTGCCGTCTTGTCCGCTATCGGCAACGATGACGACGCTGCGGGTTCCTGTCTGGATTACCGCCTCATTTGGCACCAGCAAAACGTCCTTTCCAGCTAGCGCGGTGACGGTAATGGTTGCGAACATTCCCGGCACCAGGCGTCCACTGCTATTGGCGACTTCGATGCGCGCTTTCAGGGTTCGCGTGGCGGCGCTTACGTCGGGCAGGAGTGCTGTCACGCGACCTTTGAACACATCGCCGGGATAAGCCGGAACGGTCGCTTCGATCACGCTGCCAGGCCGCAGCCACGCCACCTGCGTTTCGGGCACATCGGCGCTGATCCAGACCGTCGAGAGCCCGTTGATGCGAAACAGCATGGCACCCGGCATTACGGTGGTGCCTTCACGTACGCCGAGTTCACTCACGACACCGCCGACCGGCGAGAATAGCGTGATGCGCGGTCGTGTCTTGCCATCCGCTTCGATGGCCGCGACGGTGGCTTCGGCCATGCCCAACAGAATCAATCGCTGGCGCGCAGCTTGTCGCAGGCCGGCATTGGCCTGCGAGCTTCGCTTCAATACCAGGTATTCCTCTTGCGCCGCGACCCAGTCAGGTGCGAGGATTTCCGCCAGCGGCTGTCCTTTCTTTACTGTATCCAGCGGCGCACGTACAAAGAGTTTTTCGATGTAACCACCCACCCGCGCCTGTACTACTGCGACAGCGCGTTCATCGAATGCAACGGTACCAACGACCTGCACCTTCTTGTCAAGCTTGCCCTGGGTAACTTCAGCAGTACGCACGCCCAGGTTCTGCACAATGCGCGAACTGATCTTGACCGATTCGTTGTCAGCACCGTCTTCGCCATAGACCGGTATCAGCATCATATCCATGAAGGGTGACTTGCCGGGCTTGTCGAATTTCTGCTGAGGGTACATGGGGTCGTAGTAATACAGCGGCTTTTTTTCCCCGGTCGCCGCGCTTGCGGGCGCAACCGCCGCCGACATATTCACAGTCGCTGGCATACGTTGCATAGCGAACCAATAGCTACCGCCGACACCCATCGCGATCAAACCAATCACTGCGAGGCCGATTAAAATTTTATTTTTCATGGTTGGACCTTTGATGCGGGTAGCAGGAAATTGAGATAGGCCCAGGCGCGCGCCATCTCGCCTTGGGCTTGCAAGTGATTCACACGTGTTTCGATTTCGCCTTTGCGGGCCTCAAGTACCGGCGTGAGGTCACTTTTGCCGCCGCGATAGGAGGCCAGTGCCACTTCGGCACGCTCAAGCGCCAACGGCACCAAGTCGGTGGCGTAGCGCTTTACACGTGTTTTAGCCGCATCCCAATCAGCCAGCATGGCTTCAAATTCGGCCGTCTGCGCGCGCCGCGCGTCTTCGGCCTGTGCGCGAACCTGATCGACCAATGCGACTTTGGATGCAATCGCCGGGTCCTGGCGACGGCTCTGAAATAGTGGCAAATCGATACGCACGCCAACCGACAACATATTCGAGAACGCCGGGCCTCGCTGGGCATAGGTAACTTCCAGACTCCAATCGGGCTTGCTGGCCGCTTGCGCTTGTCGCACCTCGCTCTCGGCTATCGCCTGCAATGGTGCATACACGGCCAGATGCGGATGAAATTCAATATTTTTGCTCAGGTCGCGAGAGTGAAGCGTTAGCTGGTCAAAGGCGGGCGGGTCATCGAGCGGCTGTTTTGCGGCGGTGCCGATCCAGCGCGCCAAATTGGCTTGCGCACGAGTGTGCAGCCGGCCGGCATCGATCACCCGATCACCGAGCTGCGCCAGTGCCAGACGCGCCGCGAATGGATCGGCAACCTGTCCTTTGCCGCCAGCGAGCACCGCGTCGGCGGTTGCAATCTGCAACTCACCTTCGCGCGATAGCTCTTTCAAAAGTTCTATCAGGCGTTCAGCAAAGTAACGATCAATCCATGCCAGTGCCACGTCGCGACGCAGGTTGACTTGGGCGACCGACAACATCGCTGTCTCCTTGCGCACTTCTGCATCGGCGCGATCACGTCGAAATCCGAGTTTCTCGCCGCGCGTAAATTCCTGCATGAATCCGATCTTGCGCATGGTCATGAAATCACGCGTGAGATTGAATCGATCCGCGCCATCGACGGGCAAATTTTCGATACCGACGATCAACTTGGGGTCGGACTGTTCCCCGGCGCTAATGGTGGCCTGCTGCGCAGCGCGAAGAACGGCCAGCTGGGCGTCCACTTGCGGCGCGTCCTTGGCAGCGAGGTGTTGGGCCTCGTCTAAAGACAACCCGGGTGCCGCGACACTCGACGCAGCGACAAGCGCGAACATGAATGCAGAAAGACGCAACAATTGGCAACGCATACCACCTCCAGACGAAATCGACAAAAAGCCTGGCACCAACGGCGCCAGGCGGTCAATGGAGGCGAGCAATCAGATACGAAAACAGCAGTGCTGGATCGTCAGCGGTGGAGCGGGCCCGTGCTGCAATGGATCAGTAATTTTGGTTGCCGGAATCGTCGTCGTTGCTACCATCACCGGCGTCACGCCAAAGATGCGTCCGAATTCTGCGACCGCCTGAACTTGCGGCGCATCTTTGATGTTTTGCTGCTCATCAGCGCAATGTTCATGGCACAAGTTTGGCAATACCAAATCAGCGTAGACTGAAGTCGGGCTCGAAACACTGGCCGTATCGTTGCGGTCGCCGACATTCACCAATAACATCGGACAGGCATAAGCAGACAATGCAAGCTGTGCAAATACGATGGTAAAAATACCCACCCAGCTGGTGAATTTGCGATAAGTTCTGTTCATGTGCGATTCGTCATCATTACCTGTGAGAGCTTACTACACGTTGTAAGTTCGCACAGATTTGCATCGAATGGTTTTGAGCGTGTGGCGATGCAACGCGTCGCCCGCTCGAAATTGAGAAAGAACACAAGCCTTGGCGCGGGTCACGGAGGCAAAATAGTCTGAGGGCCGCTCCAGCGCTGGTGTTTCAAAGTTCGCACCGTATTTTGTCACTGGAACCATCCCGTGATTGCGCACAACATTGTCTCGCATCACTTTGCGCATCCAGATATTATTGGAAGCTGTATTAATTTAAACACGTCATCAACGGCTTGCCATTTTTTCTGTCAAGTTGACGCGATGGCCAGATGATCAGGAGCAATGATGAAAAATCTTGATGAGGCAGAAGATCCGCGTCGCCGTTTGCTGATTCAAGCGCTTGCCGCTGGCGTATTTTCGACTGCGTTGCCCGATGCGCGCGCGCAAGGTTTTAACATCTTTGGCAGCAAGCCCGCCAAACTTCCCCCGAATCAATCGATTTATCGCATTTCCGGACAGGCGACAGTCAACGATATACCGGCGACACTCGATACGCTCGTGGCACCCGGTGATACCGTCCAGACCACCAAAGGCAGTGAGATCATTTTCGTCGTAAACAGTAACTCCATGATCCTGCGCGGCTCGAGCAAAGTTACCATCGAAGCAACGAAAGAAGCTGATTCTCTCGTAATCAGCGGACTTCGATTACTCACCGGTGCGTTACTGTCGGTATCGCGCAACAGGCCGATGCGGGTACGCACGCCCAACGCGACGATCGGCATCCGCGGCACCGGCTTCTACATTGAAGCAGAACCCGATCAGACCTACTTTTGCACTTGTTACGGCGTCACCGAGGTCGCTGCCAACGCGGACCCTGAGAACAAGGAAACCATTACCGCCAGGCAGCATGACAGGCCGGTCTATATTTTGAGCAATGAAGGTAAGGGCAAGAACATCCGCAACGCGCCGTTTATCAACCATACCGATCAGGAACTGGCGTTGATAGAGACCCTGGTTGGACGTGAACCGGCGTTCGTCTTTTCCAAGGATGTCTACACCGCACCGCGGCGCAACTATTAATTTTTCCGCTCGCGCAAGAGGCGCGCGGCTTATTGCGGCGCGCCGTTCAGGATCCAGTTCAGGAACAAATCGTAACTCGCGCGGGCGGGTTGGCCGGGTGCCACGCTGGTGTTGAAGCCAGGTCGCTGCAGTCCGTTGTGGTGGTTCCCAGCCGACTTACGCAGTATCGGACTGGCGATAATATCGGTGAAATTAATGCGTCCCCGCGTTTCGGTATAAAACCACAGGTCATCCGTGGCATCGCCGACGATGCCGTCGCCATTCCGGTCGGTATTTGTATAAAAGACTGGTGGTACGACGCCAGTGCCGCCAGGCGCATGACAGCCGCTATTGGTACAGCCGCCCGCCGTCGACTGCAAAACCGCCTTGATATCGGCAAAGCGAATGGCGGCAGGCGCGTTTGGCAACCTGCTATCCACAACGATGTTCAGACGTGCTGGCGCACCTTGGGTTGGTCCGTTGCTCGCGACCAGTTGTACGACGTAGGTTCCGTCTGCGGTCGCATTGAAAGTCGCCTGCGCAGTCGTTTGATTCGTCAGCACAACACCGGCAGGCCCAGAAATTATCGTCCAACTATAGCCATTCGCGTAAAGGCTGCCTGCGGCCGAAAGTGTCGTAGCACCCGGCTGAACGACCCGATCTGGCCCCGGATCGCTAACCGGTCTTCCGGGTCGCAGCGCCTTGCCGCTGCTATCACGCACCGACGTGTGACCCCGGCTTTCCAGGAAAGTAGCCAGAATTTCTGGCCGGTTGGTACTGTAAAAAGCCTCCGACACCAATTTGGCGAGCGGCATGTCACCCCGGTCAATGATATGTGCTTTGATTCGATCTGAGAAATCCCGGAATTTCCCATAATCTTCAAAATCGAGATCCGATTGACTACCCGTTCCACGCAAGCTGTGGCAAGCCCTGCAGGAGGTCGCCACGACTTCTTTGTAAAGCGTTGACTGGCCCGCGACCAGCCAGGAATTGGGCACGTAGGTATCG
>JBKJVA010000004.1:0-8024 GCA_046589675.1 Usitatibacteraceae bacterium | reverse complement strand
TTGAAATCTCAGCCAAATACCAGGGCTACATTGATCGCCAGCAGGTCGAAGTCGAGAACAGCCGCGCGCATGAAGAAACGCGCTTGCCCCTCGACATCGATTATCGCAATGTGCATGGCCTCTCCAAAGAAGTACAACTTAAGCTCAATCAGCATAAACCCGAGACAATCGGGCAAGCGGCGCGCATTCAAGGTATTACACCCGCTGCAATTTCCCTGTTACTGGTGCATGTCAAACGTAGCTTTGCGGGATCCAGAATTACCGCCGAACAGCAGTCAGCTTGATCAGCAAAGAGATGACATCAAACATGATCGCTGCCACATTTTCCCCTACACAATCGCCACGCGAATTGCTTGAAGGTGGCCTTGAGCAGATGGGATTGGCACTCAATGAAAACGTGCAGAATAACTTGTTGCGTTATGTTGCTTTGCTGGACAAATGGAACAAGGTTTATAACCTGACGGCCGTACGTGAACCCGAGCGTATGATCAGCCTGCATATTCTCGATAGTCTGTCGGTTTTGCCGCATGTACTCGGGGCTGAAAGCGTTTTGGACGTTGGCACGGGCGGCGGGCTGCCGGGCTTACCGCTAGCGATCGCCGGCCTCGCAACCGCACCGGGTATGCGCATCACGATGCTCGACACCACCGCCAAAAAAACCACCTTTGTGCGCCAGGTGATTAGCGAACTGGGCCTGGGCAATGCGTTGGTGGTCACGGAACGGGTCGAGAAATACCAGGCACCGCAACATTTTGATGTCGTCATTTCACGCGCGTTCGCGGAGCTGAAAGACTTTGTCGAGGGTGCCGGGCATTTGTGTGCAGATCAAGGCAGGATGTTGGCGATGAAAGGGGTGCATCCCTATGATGAAATTGCTCGCCTGCCCATTGGTTTCATTGTCGAAGCAGTGATTCCGCTGCAAGTACCGCAAGTCGATGCGCAGCGACATCTTGTCGTCATCAAAAAGAATCAAGACAAAAAATAAGGCATTGATGAAGGTTTTTGCGGTTGCAAATCAAAAGGGGGGCGTTGGTAAAACGTCGGTCGCCGTAAACCTGTCCGCGACGCTGGCCCATTATGGGCAACGCGTATTGCTGATCGATCTCGACCCACAGGGAAACGCCACCACCGGCAGCGGCATCGACAAGAATAGTGTTGAACGAACCGTGTATGGGGTCCTGCTCGGCGAATACGCCGTGGCGGAAGCGCGGCTGCAAACCGAAGGCGGCTTCGATGTTTTGCCCGCTAACCGCGAACTCGCGGGTGCCGAGATCGAATTGATCGATATTGAGCGTCGCGAATTTCGCCTGAAGGAAGCGCTTGCCCTCATCGCAAACGATTACGCCTTTGCCGTGATCGACTGTCCCCCCGCATTGAATATGTTGACGGTGAATGCGTTGACCGCCGCTAACGCGGTGATCATTCCCATGCAATGTGAATACTACGCACTAGAAGGGCTGAGTGATCTGGTCGGTACGCTGCGAAAAGTTAAAGCAAATCTGAATCCCGCAATTGAAATCGAAGCATTGGTGCGGACCATGTACGACCCGCGCTCTTCACTTACCACACAGGTCTCCGATGAAATCAAGAATCACTTTGGCAACAAGGTGTTCGACACCGTTATCCCGCGCAATATCCGCATTGCCGAAGCGCCATCCTATGGCAAGCCGGTGATATTGCACGATCCGTCTTCAAAGGGCGCATTGGCACATTTTGCGTTCGCCAAGGAGTTACTCGCGCGTGAAGGCATCGCCATTAAGGACGCAGCATGATTAAACCGAAGGGTCTGGGCAGGGGGCTGGATGCACTGCTGGGTGGCGGCAAGGGAAGCGCTGCAGGAAACGAAGGCGTTTTGCGGGAGATTGCATTAGCCGATTTGTATCCCGGTAAATACCAGCCGCGTACCCATATGGACCGGGAGGCGCTGGAAGGGCTGGCGCAATCCATCCAGAGCCGCGGTATCGTGCAGCCAATCCTGGTGCGCGAACTTGATTCGGGAAAATTTGAAATCGTTGCCGGCGAAAGACGGTGGCGTGCGGCGCAAATGGCCGGTCTTGCCACCGTGCCGGCGCTGGTGCGGCAGATACCTGACGAACACGCATTGGGCATCGGTCTCATCGAAAACATCCAGCGCGAAGACCTCAACGCGATCGAAGAAGCGATGGGCATCAAGCGTCTCATCGAAGAATTCAAACTCACCCATGAGAACGCCGCCCACGCCGTGGGACGATCACGCGCTTCGGTAACCAATTTGTTGCGCCTTCTTGAGCTTGCCAAGCCTGTTCAGGACATGGTGATGGAAACCAAACTCGATATGGGCCACGCACGCGCGCTGCTGGCTTTATCCAAATCCAGGCAGGTCGAACTCGCTCATCAAATTGTCGCGAAGTCGTTATCGGTACGCGATACCGAACGCATGGTCAAACAAGCACTTACGCCGCCAAAGGCTGGCAAGACATTGATGACGACCGCCACCGACACGCGGCACCTTGAAAACGAACTCGCCGAAAAACTGGGTACGAAGGTAGCGATGAAAGCGGACAAGCTGGGCCGCGGCACGTTAACCATCCATTTCCATAGCCTCGAACAGTTGGAGGGTATTTTGGAAAGGTCCAAGTTAAAGTAATTGAGTACATCTTTGTGCGACGCAGCATGGTGCCATGATGCGAACTGCGATCACGCCAAAAGCCATCACCAGCTTGACCCGCAAGGCGAAAACCAGTTAAAATTCCGCCGATTGCTTGCTTCCGGACGGATTACAAATGTTGCAGTTGCGGGCTAGTTAATGGGCTGGCAAATTAGCGCGCAAATCCGCACGGTTCTCAAGTATCAGGCAGTAGTCACGTTGTTAATCGCGTTGATTATTGCTGGCATGGGAGGCATGCACTGGGGAATTTCTGCATTGCTTGGTGGGCTAATCAGCCTGCTGGGCGGCATGACGTACGGCGTAATGCTATCTCGTGCTGGTAAAGGTTCCGCCGAAAATGCGCTCCTGGTCATGATGCGCGCGGAGGCCGCCAAGATTTTGGTTATTGTTTTATTGCTGTGGCTGGTCCTTGCTGTATACGAAGAAGTTTTTGGCGCCGGATTCATCGGTACTTTTATCATCACGACGCTGATTTTCTCCTTAGCTGTTTTCATTCGCGACAAGTAACGGTTTAAAGATTACTCATGGCAGCCGAATCAGAACTCACCCCCACTAGTTACATCAACCACCACCTGTCTTTCAACACGCTTGACGTCGGCGGCGGTTTTTGGACCATCCATATTGATACGTTGATTACGTCGGTGTTTTTGGGCCTGGTCGCATTTGGTTTTCTCTGGTGGGTCGTGCGCGGCGCGACTTCGGGCGTGCCCGGCAAGCGCCAGGCGTTTGTCGAATTGCTTTTTGACTTCATCAACGAACAGGCGCGTGGCATTTTCACGCATGGCGACACCAATAAATTTGTCGCACCTTTGGCGCTCACGGTATTTGTTTGGGTGCTGATGATGAACTCGATGGATTTTCTGCCTATTGACATCATGGCCGTGTTCTATGAGAAGGTATTGCATCAGCATAACTGGCGTGGCGTACCCACTGCCGACGTAAATACCACTTTCGCGCTGGCCCTGTCCGTGTGGTTTCTGATGTTGTATTTCAGTATCAAGGTCAAGGGCCTTGGCGGCTGGATCCACGAGTTATTTTGTTCGCCGTTCGGCTCCAACCCGTTGGTGTGGGTGTTTAACTTGTTGTTCAACATTGTCGAGTACCTGTCCAAACCGCTTTCGCATTCGTTGCGGCTGTTCGGCAACATGTACGCGGGCGAAGTCATTTTCCTGCTGCTGGGTATGTGGGCAGCCACCGGTGCGGTCGGCATGGTCATGGGCGCGATATTGGGAGCCGGCTGGTCAATTTTCCATATTCTGATTGTGGCCCTGCAAGCCTACATTTTCATGATGCTGACGGTCGTATATATCAGCCTCGCACACGAGCACCATTAATTTTCATAAAACATTACTTAAACACAAGCAAAGAAAGGAAACACCATGGATAAGCTTCAATATCTGGCCATGATTCAAGCCTACACCGGCATCGGCATCGGCCTCATCATCGGGCTGGGCGCGGCGGGCGCGTGTATCGGCGTGGGCATCATGTGTTCGAAGTTTCTGGAGGGCGCTGCGCGTCAGCCGGAACTGATTCCGCAATTGCAGGCGAAAGTTTTCCTGCTGCTTGGTTTGATTGATGCTTCGTTCATCATTGGTGTGGGCCTCGCGATGTTGTTTGCGTTTGCGAACCCCTTGGCCGCTGGATTCAGATAATCGCCGGTTATCAACATTTCCTAGGAAGACGTCATGAACATTAACCTGACGATGATTGCCCAGGCGATCGCCTTCTTCATCCTCTTTTGGGTGTCGAAGAAGTTCCTGTGGCCGCCGCTGATGGGCGCGATCGAGGCCCGACAAAAAGCCATTGCCGACGGACTCACCGCAGCCGAAGAGGGAAAACGTTCGCTCGTCGAAGCCGCGCAGCGCAGCGATGTCGTCCTCAAGGAAGCCAAAGATCGTACGCAAACGATGTTCTCCGATGGCGAACGCCGCGCCAATGAAATTGTTGAGCAAGCCAAGCTGACGGCGAAAACCGAAGCTGATCGTATCCTCGCTGCTGCGCAGGAGCAGATCAAACTGGAAATCAACAAAGCCAAAAGCGGCTTACGCGAGCAAGTGGCGCAATTGGCGGTCGCAGGTGCCGAGAAGATTTTGAAACGCGAAATCAACGCTGCCGCACATGCTGAAATGTTGACCGAGCTGAAAGCGCAACTGTAATGGCGGAACTGACGACCGTTGCCCGCCCCTATGCCGAGGCCGCATTCCGTGCGAGCGTCGAGGCGCAGGATATTGCGGGCTATGGCGAAAAACTGAAATTATTCGGTGCGACGGCGATGGTCCGTGACGCCGCGTCGCTGCTGGGCAACCCGAAAGTATCGGCAGAAGAGAAAGCAGAGTTTCTATTTTCGGTCGCAGGCGGCAATGTGCCGGTGGTGCTGAAAAACCTTGCGAACACACTGATCGTAAATCAACGTGCGACGTTGCTGCCATTTATCAGTGAGCATTTTGAGCGATTGCAGCGGGAACACGACGGCGTGGTAAAGGCCGTGATCACCAGTGCGTTTCCATTGAGCGACACAGATAAAGCGTCGCTGGTGGAAGGTCTCGCCAAGAAATACGGCAAGCGCGTCGAGGCGGAAGTAAAAGTTGATGCGTCCCTGATTGGCGGCGCAAGAGTGCAAGTGGGTGACGATGTGATTCACGCATCGGTGCGCGACACACTCGACAAGATGGCGACGGCGCTGGCCCAGTAAATAGTACAGAAACAAGCTGGCGCAGCGACGTTGCGTCAGTCCACCAAGAATTGTAATTTAAGTATTGGAGTTGACGATGCAAATCAACCCGGCTGAAATCAGTGAACTGATAAAGTCCAAGATTCAAAACCTCCCTGCGGCGGCGGAAAAGCGCTCCGAGGGATCGGTCATTTCGGTGACCGACGGTATCTGCCGCGTGCACGGTCTGGCTGACGTGATGCAGGGCGAGATGCTGGAGTTTCCGAACAACACGTTCGGTCTGGCTTTAAATCTTGAGCGCGATTCCGTCGGCTCGGTGATTCTTGGCGACTACCAGCACATCAAAGAAGGCGATACCGTGAAATGCACGGGCCGTATTCTGGAGGTGCCGGTCGGACCAGAGCTGCTCGGTCGCGTGGTCAATTCGCTGGGCGCGCCGATCGATGGTAAAGGTCCCATCAATGCCAAGATGACAGACGTGATCGAAAAAGTTGCGCCTGGGGTGATCGCGCGTAAATCGGTAGATCAACCGGTGCAAACAGGCTTGAAAGCGATCGACGCAATGGTGCCTGTTGGCCGTGGCCAGCGCGAACTGATCATTGGTGATCGTCAAACCGGCAAGACAGCGGTGGCGGTTGACACCATCATCAACCAAAAAGGCAAAGATATTTTCTGCGTCTACGTCGCGATCGGTCAGAAAGCCTCGACCGTGGCGAATGTGGTGCGGAAATTGGACGAAACCGGTGCGTTGGCTTACACCATCGTCGTCGCGTCCACCGCGTCCGAGTCCGCTGCGATGCAATACATCGCCGCCTACTCCGGCTGCACGATGGGCGAATACTTTCGTGATCGTGGACAAGACGCGTTGATCATTTATGATGATCTTTCCAAGCAGGCAGTTGCTTATCGGCAGGTTTCGCTGTTGCTGCGCCGGCCTCCGGGTCGTGAAGCGTATCCGGGTGATGTGTTTTATTTGCACTCGCGTTTGCTTGAACGCGCCGCACGCGTAAATGCTGAATACGTAGAAAAATTCACCAACGGTGCCGTCAAAGGTAAGACTGGTTCGCTGACAGCGCTGCCGATCATCGAAACCCAGGCCGGTGACGTTTCCGCATTCGTGCCGACCAACGTAATCTCGATTACCGATGGCCAGATCTTTTTGGAAACCGATTTATTCAACGCCGGTATTCGCCCTGCGATCAACGCTGGTATCTCGGTGTCGCGTGTGGGTGGTGCTGCGCAGACCAAGATCATGAAGCGTAAAGACACAGGGGCCGGCGTACGTCTGGCGCTGGCGCAGTATCGTGAATTGGCGGCGTTTGCGCAGTTTGCTTCTGACCTCGATGAAGCCACCCGCAAGCAGCTCGAGCGCGGCAAGATGGTGACCGAGCTGATGAAACAGCCGCAGTATCAACCGATGCAGGTTTGGGAAATGGCATTGATTCTTTTCGCGGTCAATAATAATTATATGGACGACGTGGAAGTCAAGAAGGCGGCCTCATTCGAGAAAAATCTTCGCGACTTCATGAAATCCAAATATGCAACGCTGGTCGCATCGTTTGAAAAAGCGAGCAACCTCTCCGCTGATGACGAAAAAGCATTGCACGCAGCGATCGCTGATTTCAAGAAAACCGGCTCGTACTAAGGTTCGGGAAACAAGATGGCAGGTTCAAAAGAAATACGAAGCAAGATCAAGAGCGTAGAAAATACGCGCAAGATCACCAAGGCCATGGAAATGGTGGCCGCATCGAAAATGCGCAAGGCGCAGGAACGGATGCGTGCGGCCCGACCGTACGGCGAGAAGATTAGGAGCGTTGCTGCGAATTTGTCACACGCCAATCCTGATTACAAACATGGCTTCTTGCAAAAACGGACCGAAATTAAAAACGTCGGCGTGATTTTGGTCACGTCCGATAAGGGCCTTTGCGGTGGACTGAACACCAACGCGATGCGCTTAATGGTCATCAAGATCAAGGAATGGGAGACGGCTGGCGCAAAGGTACAAGCGACAGCCATCGGCAATAAGGGTTTTGGCTTTCTGCAGCGATACGGGATTCCGCTGGTGTCGCACATCATCGGTCTTGGTGACAAGCCGCATCTGGAGAAAATGATCGGTCCGATCAGAATCCAGTTGGATCATTTTTCTGAAGGCAAGATCGACGCGTTGCATCTTTGTTATACCAAATTCATCAACACCATGAAGCAGGAAACGGTGTGTGAGCAACTGTTGCCGCTCACCGGCGAAAAGCTTGGCGCACCTGATGCGTCCTGGGATTATTTGTATGAGCCAGATGCAAAATCGGTACTTGATGAATTGCTGGTTCGGTACATTGAGGCCGTGGTGTATCAGGCGGTTGCCGAGAACATCGCCTCGGAACAATCCGCGCGTATGGTCGCCATGAAATCGGCGTCAGACAACGCCAAGAAGGTGATCGGCGATCTGAAGCTCAGCTACAACAAAGCGCGTCAGGCGGCAATTACCAAAGAGCTTTCCGAAATCGTCGGTGGCGCGGCCGCGGTTTAATCCCGTTAAAACAGAATTCGCAATATTGAGTCGGAGTCAAAAATGAGTGTCGGACAAGTCGTTCAGTGTATTGGTGCGGTGGTGGATATCCAGTTTCCGCGCAACGATATGCCCCGCGTATATGACGCGTTGTTGCTGGAAGATTCCGGCGAAAAATCGTTCGCCGAAAAAGGCCTGACGTT
>JBKJVA010000291.1:0-2608 GCA_046589675.1 Usitatibacteraceae bacterium | reverse complement strand
GTCGAGGTCTGGCAATCGAGCAAGATGGCAGCCCGCTTGCAGGCCGCTTCGGCTGGTGTCAAGCATGCCGAACCGGTGTTGCTGCGTTTGGATTACGATGCCGGTCACGGTGTGGGTTCAACACGTTCCCAGCGCAACGGCGAATTGGCTGACATCTACTCGTTTTTGCTATGGAAGTTTGGCGATCCCGAATTCCGGCCTAAAAAAGACTAGCCCATGCCCGAAAAAATTGTCCGCGAGTTTCATCACACCTTGTTGTGGCCGTTGCAGTTGCGGCCAATGAAGCGCGATGCGAGCGCGGGCGTCGTCCATTACTGGGAAACGCTTAAGCGTCATCCGGGGCCATGGACATACGTGGAAGACCCACTTCTGATCAACGACGATACCTGCGTGCTGGGCTACGAGGAGTTTGTCTACTTTCTGCCATATGTGCAGCGCTTTCTTTATGGCGTAGGTGACGAAGGTGCGGGTCGCCAATCTTCGTTGCACGTGTTCAATCGTCACGACATCAAACAGGCAATAGTTCAATTGCACCCCGGCGATGCCGAAATAAAGCTGAATGTGGGGCGCACACGCCTGTATTTTTTCTACGACATCGATGTTGCCTTGCTGGTTCTCGAAGTTGCTGGCAATAACCTGGCACTGCCAGACGTGGTGGAAATTATGGATCGCTTCGGTCGACCGTATCCCCCTGCCTGGGACGCCAATATGCACGGCGCGCACAGCCCCGAGAAGGTGACCTTTCTGGGCGAGGGTGGCGTGATGCTGGCTGAATCGGATTACGGTGATCGGCAAAAATATCTGAATCTGGTACGCAATTCCCGGCAGACGCCAATTTCGAGCCATTGGGAATATTTGTTGCAACCGATGCTGCCGGCCTCCGTCGAGGCGACGCCTGGGCTACCGTCCGGCGCTCGTCCGCGCGCGCGCGCGGGGCTTCGATACACCCAGTTGGAAAACAAGCGCATTCCGGTCATGTCCTATCTCACCTTTGACGATCCACGGGTGTTATCGCGTGGCGACATGGTGCGTATCGGTTTCGCGGCGAAATGGGGGGACTCCGATACCCTGCCATTCGCTGCACCGTTCCTCGCGGATTTCGAGCGTGAAAATTGCTACGATCGATACTGGGAAGAAAATCCCAATCCACAAGGCATGGACACACGCTACCTGTTTTGCGGATTGTCATTTGCGGCCATCACCCGCGCCGGGCCGGCCAGCGAAATTCTGTTGCGGCAGTTCCGCCACCAGTTTTACCAGATCGGGCTGATTGCGCATTTCCACAAGGCTGCGCTATTGTCGTTGTCGAACCGGTTTTCGCGGGCGGTGGAACGGCTAAATGTACGCGATTTTGAATCGGTGAAAAATTTCAAGCGCGATGTGCGACAGACACTCGAAGTATTTTTGCGTTTCAATCACCGCTACTGGTTTCACGAGATTTCCAACCAGGTGCAGGCAAGCGATTTCTTCAAATACTGGAGTCGCGAACTCGATTCCGTCGCACTTTATGCGGATGTGCGAGAGGAAGCGCGCGACATCAATGAATATCTGGATGCAGATCGCATGAGGAAGCAAACGGATAACGCCATGCGACTGACCGTCGTATCTTCGTGCGGTATGGTGGGAACAGTTGCGACTGGATTTCTTGGCATGAATCTCTTCAGTCACGACGCTTTACCGACCACATGGAAGGTTCTTATCTTTCTTATTGTGTTCGTGCCGACTACTTTACTGGCGCTCTACACCGTGGTCGTTTCCAGGCGGCTCGCCAATTTCATGGAAGCAATGGCCTCCGAAGGTTTCACCTGGCGTGAAAAATTTGCGCAGTTTAGCCAGATATGGGGCACCAGTAAACGTACTATGGTGAGGGAACGGCGCGATGGAGCGGGACTTTCAAGCGATATTAATAGCTGAGATCAATCAGGGCGTACGATTGCCATGCCCTCACTTTTCATGCGAGCAACGTGCCCCCGCGCCCCGCGCCAGTCTGTTGCAAAAACTCTAGCACTGGTGCGGCTTGCGAGCATAAAAAGGCTAGGGAGGCTGGCCAATGCTAGAGGTTGATCGGCGGTTTCGATCTGCATGCGGATCGCCCGCGAGACGGCTGCCCGATGCAGCGGGCAGCGCGAACTGCAAGTTTCGCTACTTTTCCGCCTTTGGGAAATCCGCTTGCTTCGATGGCTGCGCATCGTGAAATGCCGATAACTTCATCGCGTGGTGGTAGATGCCGACAATGCGTGGAAACGCGTCGAGCGCGCATTTGAAACGGTTCGCGTTGGCGACCTGCGGAATCAGGCAGATGTCGGCAACGGTCGGCGTCTCACCGACACAAAACGCGCTTTGAACCTTGCGTTTTTCCAGTATTTTTTCGAGTGCGACGAAGCCTTCGTGAATCCAGCCGCAATACCAGCGCGTTTTCCCGCTATCGCCAACCTGAAAATCCTCGGCCAGTTTGTCGAGGATGCGCTTGTTGTTCACCGGATGAATGTCACAGGCAATGATCTGCGCAATGGATCTTGCGAACGCGCGTTCCTTCGGGTCTTTGGGCAATAGCGGCGGTTCGGGATGGGTTTCATCCAGATATTCGATTATCGCCAGCGACTGCGAC
>JBKJVA010000151.1:0-6962 GCA_046589675.1 Usitatibacteraceae bacterium | reverse complement strand
TGCGCCTGGGCGGATCGGAGGCGAGCATGGCCTCCATGCGCGGTACATTACACAATTATCGCGATATTCCCATGGTTACGACTTATCATCCCGCGTATCTGTTGCGCAGCTTGACCGAAAAATTGAAAGGCTGGGAAGATATGCTGTTCGCAAAGCACGAAATGGCTAAACTAGTGGCCTCAAAAGCGGAAAACGCGTGACCTCCCGAAGCCCAGATGTCGGCGGTTTGCATATCGTGGCGTGAAAAGGCTTGCAAAGGGCATAATCAGCCTTATTTACCGGCTGCGGCGTAGTGTTCTAACGGACCGCACCTTTTTTAGGAGAAATTCATGCGCAAATTGGCACTTATTTTTGGAATGACCGCGATATTGGCTTTATCCGGTTGTGGCTATAACGATTTCCAGTCGAAAGATGAAGGCGTCAAGAAGGCGTGGGCTGAAGTATTGAATCAATACCAGCGCCGTTCGGACCTGATTCCCAATCTGGTCGCCACCGTGCAGGGTTATGCACAGCAGGAGAAAGAGGTGTTTCTCGGCGTGGCCATGGCGCGCGCAAAGGTCGGACAGATGAACGTCGGCGCAGACGTACTCAACAATCCGCAGGCGCTGCAGAATTTCCAGAAGGCGCAAGGCGAGCTGTCAAGTGCCTTGTCACGTTTGCTGGTGGTGGCAGAGGCGTATCCGCAATTGAAGTCGGACGCCAACTTCCGCGAATTGCAATCGCAACTTGAGGGCACCGAGAACCGTATTACCGTGGCACGCAAACGCTTCACCGACGCGGTTGAGGCCTACAACATCCTGACGCGCTCGTTCCCCACCAATTTGACAGCGATGCTGTTCAGCTACTCGGTCAAGCCACAGTTCACGGTGGAAAACGAGAAAGCAATTTCGACTGCGCCGAAAGTCGATTTTGGTGCCAAGCCTGCGCCCGCGCCAACGGTCTCGCCTGCACCTGCCGTCGCGCCGGCACCCAAGCAATAGATCGAAGGCGTCTGGTCGAATTGGCAGCGTGGGTATGAATCTTGTCGCCCCTGTTGTGACGGGGGCGCAATTTTTACCACGGCAACTTGATTGTTTCAGGTTTTCGCGTGCAGGCATGCGGCGTTTTTTTGCGTTCACGATTGCATCGATCTTCGTGTGGGCCTGTACTGGCGCTGCAGCAGCCGAAGGCGATTTTGTCGCGATTCCAAAACTTGAAAAACGTGTCACCGACCTGACCGCCACGCTTTCCTCGGCCGACGAGAGCCGCATCGAAGCGAGACTTAAGGAGTTCGAAGCAAAGAAGGGTGCGCAGATCGCGGTGCTGATTGTTGCGACCACACAGCCAGAAGTAATTTTCGACTATTCGATACGCGTGGCGGAAGCATGGAAGCTGGGTCGCAAGGATGTGGACGATGGCGTACTGTTTGTCATCGCCAAGAATGATCGCAAGCTACAAATATTGACTGGTCGTGGCACGCAGGGCGTGCTCACCGACGCCATGTCCAAGCGGATTATCAGTGAAATCGTTGCGCCTAAATTTCGTGCCAACGATTTTGCCGGTGGCATTGACGACGGTGTTGCGAAAATCATTGACGTGCTGCAGGGCGAGGCTTTGCCACCGCCACCGGAAAAAAAGCGCGCCTCTGTTCCACAGGGTGCGAACATCGAGTCATTTCTCATTCTCGGTTTCATTGCAGCACTATTCGTCGGACCATTGCTGCGGTCGTTGCTGGGCAGATTTGTGGGCGCGGGCGCGACCGCTGGCGTTACCGGCGCGGCGGCGTGGTGGCTTGCAGGAGGGTTGCTTTTTCCAATCGTTGCCGGTGTGATCGTTTTCTTTATCGTGCTGTTTATGGGCGCCATGAATCTATCCAGAGGCGGGGGTGGGGGATTCATACCAGGTGGCTGGTCGAGCGGTGGTTCCTCCGGGGGCAGCTCATCGGATAGCTTCAGCGGCGGCGGAGGCGGCTTCGATGGCGGCGGCGCGTCTGGCGATTGGTAGCCGCGAGAAAAATGACAATGAACTGGTTAAAACGCTTCCTCCGTCACATTTGGATGTCCCCAATCATCCTCAATAGACAATTCAATGTCACCACGCTGGATGCGATTGGCCATGCCGTATCGGAGGGGGAAAAATCGCATCGCGGGCAGGTGCGATTTGTGATTGAAGCTGAGCTCACGACTATGCAGCTATGGGCAGGCATTTCGGCGCGCCAGCGTGCCATTGATGTCTTTTCAATGATGCGGGTCTGGGACACCGAAGAGAATAATGGTGTCCTCGTCTACCTGCTACTTGCCGACCGCAAGGTTGAAATTATTGCTGATCGTGGCATTCAGCGACGTGCTGGCGACGAACGCTGGCGGGCCATTTGTCGTGAGATTGAACACCACTATCGCAAAGGCGATTTTCTTGGCGGCAGTGTCACCGGCATACAAAAAATCAGTATGGAGCTGGCGTTCTACTTCCCCGCAACGGGCGAGCGCGCCAATGAGCAACAGGATGCGCCAGTGGTGCTGTAGGTAGCGCGATCACGATGGCCAACGAGTAGTACATGTAACATAAAATTTATCGCGTGGTCAATGCGGACTATCGACAAAGTGGGAAGGCGATTCACCTTTCTCGATACCGATTATGCGTTCGGCGTTTCCATATTTGCGCTGGTTGGCGCGGTGCCGGAAAATCACGCCCAGCATTGACAGCGCCACGAACAGGCCGAACATAATTATAATGGTTTCGATTCTCAGGTTGAGCGAGAGCATACCCGCGTACAGCGCAAGCATGAAGAGAATGCATAAATTCTCGTTGAAATTCTGCACCGCGATGGAATGTCCGGCCGATAGCAATACGTGGCCGCGATGTTGCAGCAACGCATTCATCGGTACGACAAAAAACCCCGCCATCGCGCCAATCGAAATGATCAATGCATAAACCAGCGGCATGTACAGGACGATATTCATCGCAAGTACCACAATCCCCATTACCACGCCGACAGGAAGTACGTGTAAGGATTTTTTTAACGGAATCAGCCGCGCTGCGGCAATCGCGCCAACCGCAATGCCAAAGGCAAATACGCCTTGCAGCAGGGTGGCTTTCTCGAGCGGTAGTCCGAGTTGCTTGTCGGCCCAGCGCAAAACGATAAATTGCAATGTTGCGCCTGCACCCCAGAACAGCGTCGTGACCGCCAGAGAAATTTGCCCTAGCTTGTCGTTCCAGAGCACCGTGAACGCATTCGCAAACTGGCTAAGCAGGCGCGACGGATTGGTTTCCTGTTTTGCATAGCGCGCACCGGTGTCGGGAATGTACAAGTTGAATACGGCGGCAATCACATAGAAAAACATGATGACCGAAATCGCTGCCTCGGCGGGTGTATCCACGTGCGTCTCGAAAAACGGAAGGTCAAATCCGAGCAACGCGCGCGACACCGGGCCACTCAGCAGCATCCCACCGACGACCGTACCAACGATGATTGAGGATACCGTCAGTCCCTCAATCCAGCCGTTGGCGATAACCAATTTTTCCGGTGGCAGTAGCTCCGTGAGAATCCCGTATTTCGCGGGTGAATAGGCCGCGGCGCCAAGGCCGACGACCCCATAGGCAAGCATCACAGCGATATCCGGGGCGATACCGAAGGCTGCACCGAATTGATACAGCAACATCATCACACAACCGATTACTTTGATGGTGTTGGTCACCAGCATCACCCGCCCTTTGGGAAATGCGTCGGCAAAAGGGCCAACGAAAGGTGCCAGCACAACGTAGGAAACCGTGAAGAAAAACTTTAGCAGCGGCGTCATCCATACCGGACCTTCGAGTTGGATGAGTAACCCGATGGATGCGATCAATAGCGCATTGTCGGCAAGCGAAGAAAAAAACTGCGCCGCCATGATGGTGTAGAAGCCGCGTTTCATTGTCTCGATGGGAAATGTGGAATGGCACCTTTGCTGCGGATACCGCCTGAGGCGCTCGATGAATATCGCATCTTAACCCAAGTATTGGGCGAGACATTCGAGACGCGCGCTCAACGCGCGCGTCTCGCCGGCATGCCTACAATATTTCCGCAGCGTGATCGGCTAGTCGCGAGCGCTCGCCTCGCTGCAAAGTAATATGGCCCGAATGCTCCCAGCCCTTGAAACGGTCCACCACATAGGTTAATCCCGATGAACCTTCAGTGAGGTAGGGAGTGTCGATCTGTGCGATGTTACCGAGGCAGACGACCTTGGTGCCGGGGCCAGCACGCGTGATAAGGGTTTTCATCTGTTTTGGCGTGAGATTTTGTGCCTCGTCGATGATCAGAAATTTATTCAGGAACGTGCGGCCGCGCATGAAATTGAGCGACTTCACCTTGATGCGGGATCGGATCAGATCGCGGGTCGCAGCGCGTCCCCAGTCACCGGCTTCTTCATCAGTACTGTTGAGCACATCGAGGTTGTCTTCGAGTGCGCCCATCCAGGGATTCATCTTTTCTTCCTCGGTGCCCGGCAGAAAGCCAATGTCTTCGCCGACCGGCACTGTGACGCGGGTGATGATGATCTCGGAATAGACCTTGTGTTCAAGCGTCTGCATCAGAGCCGATGCGAGCGTAAGGAGGGTTTTACCGGTTCCGGCTTGCCCCAGCAGCGTGACGAAATCGACTTCAGGATCCATCAATACATTGAGCGCAAAATTCTGTTCGCGATTGCGCGCGACTATTCCCCAAATGTTGTTTTTCTGGTGCGTATAGTCCTTCAGCGTTTTCAGGACGACTGTTTTGCCTTCCTGGGCGGCGACGATGGCATAGAAAGGCTTGTCTTCGTCCTGATAGACGAACTCGTTGACGCTCAAGGACGGCACCAGCGGGCCTTTGACGCGATAGAGAGTACGGCCATGCTCCTGCCAGGATTCAATATCCTTGCCGTGCTTGTCCCAGAAATCCTTGGGCAACTCACGCATTCCGGTGTAAAGAAGATCCGTATCTTCGAGCACCTTGTCGTTGAAATAATCTTCCGCTGCAACGCCGATGGCACGCGCCTTGATGCGCATGTTGATATCCTTGGATACCAGCACGACACTGCGTTTCGGGTTGTGGTGTTGCAGGTCAAGCGCAACGGCCAGAATCTGGTTGTCAGCCTTGCCGCTATCGGGCAAAGCGCTCGGGAATTCCACACTGGCCGGGCGCGTTTGCAGCATCAGGCGACCAGAGGCCTGCTTGGTACCAAGGTCTTTCAGCGGCACGCCGTTTTCGATATCACTTTCCTGGCTGGAGACGATCTCATCCAGAAACCGCGTCGCTTGCCGCGCATTGCGCGCAACTTCGGTCATCCCCTTCTTGTTGTTATCCAGCTCTTCCAACGTGATCATTGGCAGATAGATATCGTGTTCTTCAAATCGAAACAACGATGTCGGATCGTGCATGAGCACGTTGGTATCGAGCACGAAGATTTTCGTCGCGCTGGTTTTTGGGGCGGGGGCTTTGCTATTTCCGGGTCTGGGGGCCAAGTCGTTTTCCTCTATGGAAAGTCAGAAAAATGTACTTCAAAAGTGAAAAACCCTCTTGGAGCAAAATGCTCAAAGAGGGTTTTTCGAAGTGTGTGGTCTCAAGTCGTGAATGCGTATGGTGGTGTGACTGCCGGTACCGTTCTGGGTGCGCAAAATTACTTCAAAATCATTATGACACGCTTTTTGTGACACTTTGTGCAGCAAGCAATACGGCGGCAGCATGCCCGTCAACCTGTACGTCACGCCACTCCTGCAGGATCTCATTTCTGGGGCCCATGAGAAAAGTGCAACGCTGGATACCCATGACCTTTTTGCCGTACATGTTTTTTTCCTTGATCACTTCGAAGAGCTTGCAGAGTTTCTCATCTTCATCCGTAAGCAGGTCGAATGGAAGTTGCATGCTTGCCTTGAATTTCTCGTGGCTGGCGACGGAATCACGTGACACCCCGAAGACCATGACACGCGCCTGCCGGAATTCTTTATGCAGATCCCTGAATTGCGCACCTTCGAGCGTGCACCCGGGTGTCGCATCCTTCGGGTAAAAATAAATGATGTAGGGGTGGCCTCTGAATGCGGTGCTCGCAAAGCGCTGATGTCCGGTGGAGGGAACTTCGAAATCAGCGATGGATTTTCCCGACATGTGGTTCTCCTGAAATTGGGTTGGAGGTCGAAGTAGTTGCTCAGGCGGCCTGCTTAAACTCGGCAAGCGCGGGCAAAAAGGCTTTGCCTTGCATCAACAGCGAACCACTGCGCCCTGGCACTGTGCCGCGTTCTGCCACAAAGTAGGGAAGGTGCACGCGATCCAGATTGCGATAGACCGTTTCGGTCGCGACGAATTCATAGCCTTGTTCGCGCCAACCTTGTAGCAGTCTTTCAAACGTCGGCAGCAAGCGCATCCCTTCCAGTTCGGCATGCAAGGTAAATACGTGCGCCGACATCGGTTCACGCGAAGCGCTGATCGATCCGGGTGAAAATTGTGTGATGGCGAGCAACCGCTCGTGAACATTCGCCTCGGTGCAGGTGTTGAGGCCGATCAATTCGTCGAGGGTCGGCAGGGTGGTTGGCAATTGCGGGCAATCGATGATCTCCGCGTTGAAGACCGGGAAATGTGGAGTGGCATCGGGCAGTAGCGCCCGACCGTCGGAGCAATAGTCAAAACCCATTTCCTGCGTGAGTCGCAACGCGTGGCGCGACATCTGCCAGCCGGCTGCACCATGGGTGCGCGCAGGGGTTTTGAAAATTTCCGTAAAGTGGTCCTGCGCGAGCGTCATTTCGCGGCGCGTCCAATCTGCCGATTCATGTTCTACGTTGTCCTGCCACTTGACGTGATCCCATGTGTGGATACCGATTTCAAAGCCCTCATCACGGCTTTTGCGCAGGATGTCGCCGCAACGTTTGCCGATGTCCGGTCCCGGTAGCAAGGTGCCATAAAGCAGGGTGGGAAAGCCGTAATGAGATACCACCGAGGTACGCTTGACCTTGCCGAGAAAACCTTTTCGGAACAC
>JBKJVA010000013.1:0-4941 GCA_046589675.1 Usitatibacteraceae bacterium | reverse complement strand
TGCCGTGCCACCGTGGAGACTTTCGGTCGCACCGGCGTAGAAATGGAAGCGCTGATGGCTGTCAACGCTGGCCTGTTGACCATTTACGATATGGTTAAGGCGGCGGATAGAGGCATGGTGATTTCAGACATCAAATTGCTGGAAAAACGTGGCGGTAAATCGGGCGATTTCGTCGCGAAAGCTGAATGAGCTGTTTTCCGGCTTGCAAAACAAAGCAACTTTCTCAGTTCGTTCGAAATAGCAGATCTGAAGCCGAAGTATGACCCGCGCGAAGTGTGACCCGCGTTCACGCCACCAGTAACATCTTGGCAACGCCAACCGCACCGCACGCCACGATGACGACCATCACATTGGCTTGATAGCGCATCAACGCAATTGCAGCGGTAATGGTCAATAGCATTGAAAACCAGTCGAACGCCCCACCGAAAGGCAACTCGCGCGTGGCGGCGGGCCACCATACGTGCCAGGCGAAAAATAACGCCAGATTAACGATCACGCCGATCACCGCCGCTGTAATTGCAGTGAGCGGTGCGGTGAATTTCATCTGACCGTGGGTGGCTTCAACCAATGGCCCGCCGACGAGAATAAACAGGAAGGAGGGCAGGAAGGTGAAAAAAGTCACCACGCTGGCGGCGAGTGCCGCACCCAGAAAAAGCATGTCCGGCCCCAGGATGGATTTGGTCCAGCCCCCTACAAAGCCGACAAACGCAACCACCATGATCAACGGCCCCGGCGTCGTCTCGCCAAGCGCCAATCCATCGATCATCTGCTGTGCAGTGAGCCAGTGAAAATTCTCTACCGCACCCTGATACACGTAGGGCAATACCGCATAGGCACCGCCAAATGTGAGCAACGCCGCTTTGGTAAAGAACCAGCCCATGTGCGCGAGTGTGCCATCCAGGCCGCTGTGCGCAACCAGCAGCGCCATCGCGACTACCCACATGCCCAGGCTTATTCCGAAATAGAGCAGAAGTCGTGATAGGCGAAATCTCGCGTGTGACGGTGTTGGCGTGTCGTCGCCGATAATCGCATCGCGCGCACCCGAATCTGGCACCGTGTGGCCGCCGCCCAACGCGAATTGTGCAGGCAAAAGGTGCCCACCGATGGCACCGAGAACGGCGGCGCTCAGTACAATCGCAGGGAACGGAACATCGCCAAAAAAGATTGCCACAAAGGCGGCGATAGCGATTGCCCAAAGCCAGCCATTCTTGAGCGTTTTCCCACCGATGCGCCATGCGGCTGCAAGCACGATCGCCGTCACCGCCGGTTTGAAGCCATAGAAAATTCCTGCGATCAATGGAACGTTTCCGAACTCGATATAGATCCATGACAAGGCAATCAGGATTCCAAGCGAGGGCAGCACGAACAGCACGCCCGCGACAATGCCGCCCCAGGTACCATGCATCAGCCAGCCAATATAGGTGGCAAGCTGCTGCGCCTCGGGGCCGGGCAGCACCATGCAATAGTTGAGCGCATGCAAAAAACGCCGCTCCGAGATCCAGCGCTTTTGCTCGACCAGTTCGCGGTGCATGATGGCAATTTGACCTGCAGGGCCACCAAAGCCGATGAATCCCAGCTTGATCCAAAAACGCAGCGCATCACGAAATGAAACCGGTGCAGGCGCGCTCATGATTTTTTAAACAGGTCGGCATTGTGTACTTCTGTGCGCGCACGTTTCAGCCATGCGTAGAGCGCGTCGTACACGACCATGCCGTGTTCCAGCATTTCATGGTCGTTCGGATATAGCGCGGACAGGCCCATCGAAATTGCGAGCAGCCCGGACGATTGCGGTGTCAGTTCCGGTTTGCCGGTATCGGCACCGCGAACGATTGCCGCAAGGTCGTTTAGGACCGGATCATTGATTTCAAAGTCATGGATGAACGCATCAAAGCTGCACTCCTCACCGCGATGCGAGAACTGGACATTGGGTACGTCGTAGGCCGTGGCAGCAAGCGATTTTGCGCTGCCAAGCACCTCAGATGCAGGAACGTAAAGAAACTCCGCAACTGGATCGATAAAACGGCGAATCAGCCACGGGCAGGCGATGCGGTCGATCTTGGGCCGTTCGCGCGTGATCCATTTCGACGGCGCGTTGACTCGAGAAGGAATGCAAAGGTCGGGTTGCCGCCTGATTGTCGGCGCGCCGCTTTCCTTCCACGCCTCAATGCCACCCTCCAGGTAATGTGCATTCAATCCGGCGGTGCGCAGAGCGACACAGGCGTTCTTGCTGATCTCGTGGCCGTGTACGCAATAGACGACGATGTCGGACTGGTGTGGCAGGAATTTAATCCACTCGTCCGTTGCGAACGGGTCGCGCCAGGTGGCACCAGAGAGCATGACATTGTCGGCGTCAAAAGCCTCGGCACGACGAACGTCGATAACAAACGGCGACGCGGCACTGCCACGTGTTGCAAGCAGGGAAGGAGTCGAGATTGAGCAAGCGATTGCGGTGTCCATGAGGGTCCTTTGGTTGGAAGGTTGCCAGACTTGGACGGGACACCGTCTTGGCACGATGGGGAGTGAACCACATCGAACAACGGGAGCCTGCGTTCCCGAATCGGCATGGTATCAGAGTATTTAAATTCTTGCCCTGTCGCGTTTACGCTTGAACGCGGTCATCAAGACGAAATCTAATCGGGTGGTAAAATATTGGAAAGTGCCGCAGTCGCTGCATGTCGCTACTATCAGGTCAAATGATGAACAACCTAACCATTAATAAAGATCTCGACGTAAAGGGTCTAAATTGCCCGCTGCCCATCCTGCGCGCCAAAAAGGCGCTGACCAATATGGAATCCGGCCAGGTACTGCGGGTAGTGGCGACCGATCCAGGTTCGGTGAAGGACTTCGCCGCATTCTGTAAGCAAACCGGTAATCCGCTGTTGTCTTCAGAAGAAACGGCGTCCGCTTTTACGTTTTTGATTTCCAAACGTTAGTATCGCGCGGATTGCATTGGCGGGCGCTAATTCCCTTCAAAATGCGGCTTGCGTTTCTCAACAAACGCGGTCACGCCCTCCTTAAAGTCGTTGGTGCTAGCGCACTCTGCGAAATACCCGATCTCGTCATCGAGCTGTTTGTCTATCGGCGTGACGAAAGATTGATTGATGAGTTTTTTCGCGCGCGCAAAAGCCTGGGTTGCGCCATTTGAGAGTCGCTCTGCGAGTGCGGCGACTTCCTGTTCGAGCGCTTCCGCGGGTACGGCGCGATTGATGATGCCCATTGCGGCAGCCGCCTTGGCGTCGAACATATCCGCCAACATAATGAGCTCAATAGCGCGTTTCATGCCGACGTAACGCGGCAGGAAAAAAGTGCTGCCGCCATCCGGTGACAAACCAATCCTGGTGTAGGCCGTATTAAATTGTGCGTCTTCTGCTGCAAGCGCAAAGTCAGCGGCCATGGCTATGCTCAAGCCTGCGCCCGCGCACGCCACGTGAATCTGCGCAATAACTGGAAATGGCATATTGCGAATATTTTTTATGCCCTCGTGCAACGCATCGCCGAGCGGCTTCACGGTTTCAACGAGAGTGTCGCGTTGCCTGTGGAAAAGCCCCACATCGCCGCCCGCGAGAAACGCCTTGCCTGCACCTTTGAGAATGATGGCGCGAATCGTTTTGGATTCGGCAATTTCCGACGTCACATCACGCATCGCGTGGATCAATTCCGCATTCATTGCGTTATACACGTCCGGACGGTTGAAAGTCAGCGTGCCGATGCTGCCATGTTTCGAGAAGAGAATGGTGTCGTTGGTTGACGTGGTCATTGTTCAGTCGCTCCGGGTGGTGCAGGAATAATACCGCGCTGCAAATAGATCGGTCGCAGGTGCGCCCTCAGACGCGGCAGATACAGCGCATAAATCGCGACCGCGGCAGCGCATACCAGGCCGCAGACGGTAAAAGTACGGGCCGCGCCGATGTGTTCGGCAAGCCAGCCTGCTGCCAAATGCCCCAGCGGTGCAGCGCCGACAAAGAAAGTAGTGTAAATGCTGACGACGCGCCCACGCATATTTTCCTCGACGATTGACTGCAAAATCGTATTGACCGTCGCCGACACCCCCATCAGCCCCATGCCGGTAATGGCCATACATAAAAATGACAGCCATTCGTTGCGAGACAGCGAGAAACCAATGATGCCGATGGTGGCAAGGCTTCCAGTCATCCACAGCCAGCCCGTCAGGCCACGCACACTCGGCCGCCTTGCCAACAAAATGGCACCCGTCAGCGCTCCCAGGCCCATGCAACTGATAAAGAGGCCGTTCAGCTCGGCACCCTTGCCGAAAGTTTGTACTACGATTGCCGGCATCAGTACCGTGTAAGGGCTAATGGCGAACGAAAGCGCGCCCAACGTGAACACCAGCGGTCTGATGACAGGATGCGTCAGTCCAAAGCGCCAGCCCTCGACCAAGTCGGTTAACAACCCGGTAGTGTGTGTTTTGCGCCCGCCTTCATTGGGGGAAATACGGCCCAACTGAATGACCACCGCAAGAAATGAAATTGCATTAAGTGCGAAGCAGGCTGCTTCACCCACCGCTGCAATCAGCAGGCCGCCGATGGCGGGGCCAATCAGACGGGTCGAATTGACGTTGATCGAATTGAGCGCAATCGCGTTGGGCAGATCTGCCTTGTTTTCGATTAACTGGACAAAGAACGCATGACGGGTGGGAACTTCCACGCTGTTAAGGATGCCTTGCACGAGCGCAAATACACCGAGCGCCAGGATGGTGATTTGCTGGGTGTAGGTGAGCACTGAGAGGATCACCACATTGACGATGGAGAGGCTCAGCACCGTCATCAACAATCTTTTGCGGCTGACCCGGTCCGACAGTGCACCCGCCAGCGGCGTGATGAAAATGTAAGGCACCATCGCCAGAAAACCGATCATTCCGGTGGCCGCCGTCGACTCGGTCAAACGATACGCGAGCCACATGACGGCGGTGGATTGCATCCA
>JBKJVA010000219.1:0-8651 GCA_046589675.1 Usitatibacteraceae bacterium | reverse complement strand
GGATGTGTCCGAACTCACTTTCGTTGATGCTGTTAACCATCGCCGCCAGGGTGGTGGATTTGCCGGATCCGGTCGGCCCGGTAACCAGCACCATGCCGCGCGGCTGATTGGCAATTTCGGCAAAAATCTTTGGTGCGTTCAAATCCTCCAGCGAGAGGATTTTGGAGGGGATGGTACGCATCACTGCCCCTGCGCCGCGCTGATGATTAAAAGCGTTGACGCGAAACCGGGCGAGGTTTGGTATTTCGAAAGAAAAGTCGCACTCCAGATTTTCTTCGTACTGCTTACGCTGCCCGTCATTCATGATGTCATAAATCATTCCATGAACATCATCGTGGGCCAGTGCCGGGACATTTATGCGGCGCACATCGCCGTGAACGCGAATCATCGGAGGCAAGCCCGCTGAAAGGTGCAAGTCGGAGGCTTTGTTTTTAACGCCAAAGGCCAGCAGTTCGGCAATTTCCATTTATACTTTTCCCTCTTTTTCGGCTTGATGGGCGATCAACACAAAATCGGTAATGGCTGACCAAGGGTAAGTGCATGCACTACCAAATCTGCCGACTGGCCGGTTCGGTCAACCCCAACACGGCTTTCAAGCGGCTGATTTCCCTTGAGGCAGACAGACTGTAGGAGATTATGTCCCCAATCGAATCGAACTTGCAACACACTCGCACTCAAATCAATACCGCAATCGCGGCGCTGCCTTCGGCGCGGCAGAATGCAGTCACGCTGGTGGCGGTTTCCAAGAGCACATCGGCGGACCAAATACGCGATGCGTTTTCTGCGGGCCAGCGTGACTTTGGCGAAAACTACCTGCAGGAAGCGGTGGGCAAAATAGAGACGCTGGGCGATTTGCGGGCGCGGGGTATCGTCTGGCATTTTATCGGTCCCTTGCAAAGTAATAAGCTCAAATTGATCGCGGCACATTTCGACTGGGTAACTGGCATTGACCGCCTTAAGAGCGCCGTCGCGCTGTCCCGTCATCGAACCGGCCAAAAAGCACTCAACGTCTGTGTGCAAGTCAATGTTAGTGGGGAGACGAGTAAAAGTGGTGTAGTGCCCGAGGATGCACCAGGGCTCGCGGCGCAGGTGGCGCAATTGCCGCATCTTAAGCTACGCGGGCTCATGGCCATCATTGCGGACACCAACGACGAAGTGACGCAGCGCACACAATTTGGTAAGTTGCGTACACTGTTCGATTCGATGAAAATGGACGGAATGGATGTCGATACGCTTTCCATGGGAATGTCGCAGGATTTCACAATCGCCATCGCCGAGGGTGCGACCATGGTGAGAATCGGCAGCGCTATTTTCGGGGCGCGGGGATGAAGGTCTTGTTTATCGGCGGCGGAAATATGGCACAGGCGATCCTGGGCGGCCTGATCGCGAAAGAAATCCCACCCGGAAATTTTTATGTCGTTGAACCGACACAAGAAGCGCGCAATGCAATTTCTACCCTTGGCGTTAACGCATTTGCCTCATTTGCGACAGATTTGCTCGTTTGCGACGCCATCGTTCTCGCGGTAAAACCGCAGATGATGAAAGTGGCAGTGTCTCCGCTTGCGGGCAAGCTTACGGCGCAGAGTGTTATCAGCATTGCTGCGGGCATCAGTACTTCCAGTATTGCGCGATGGCTGGGCGACGTCACGGCCCCTTACGATAACGTCATCCGCGCCATGCCCAACACGCCTGCGCTGATTCGCGCGGGCATTACCGGTTTATATGCCGCAGAAGGGGTGGCTGAGGCAGGGCGTGGCATCGCCGAGGCGCTGTTGGGTGCGGTCGGCAAGACAGTCTGGTTCGACGAGGAGGCAATGCTCGACGCTGTCACCGCTGTGTCCGGAAGCGGGCCCGCGTACGTGTTTTATTTTATCGAGGCACTTGAGCAGGCTGCAATTGAGCTGGGTTTTGGTCGCGAAGACGCGCGCTTATTTGCAAGTCAAACTTTTCTCGGCGGAGCACAGCTGGTAGCCACGACCACAGATTCACCAAGCGCGTTACGCGCACGCGTCACGTCAAAACGTGGCACCACGGAATGCGCAATTGAGATCTTTGACAAGCGCGCCATGAAGCAAATTTTCATAGACGGTGTCAAGGCTGCTTGTGTTCGTTCACGCGAACTTGGCCAGGAACTTGGCACCGCATCCAACCTGTCGATCAATTCCGCCGGGGGCGTAGACTGATGGCGACGCAGGCGCTGATTTTTGTTATCGAGACTGTCATCAATCTGTTCGTGCTCGCCGTCCTGACCCGCTTCTATGCACAAGCGCTGCGGGCACCGTTTCGTGCCAATGCCGGTAACCCGATTGTCGATTTCGTCGTCGCATTAACCGATTTTGCGGTGAAACCCATGCGCAAAATTGTGCCGGGCTTGTGGGGCCTGGATTTTTCCTCGCTTCTGGTGGCGTGGTTTGCCGCCATTGTTTTGCTGCTGGTTAAAACGGCAATTACCGCGCCGACTGCCTTCACCCACGCCGGCCTGTGGCCCGGTGTGGCGTTGCTTGCCATGGTCAGTATTTTGAAACTTTCCATTTATCTCTTGATTGGCGTGGTGATCGTGCAGGCGATTTTGTCCTGGGTAAGCCCGTATCACCCGGCACGGCCTTTTTTCGATGCGCTGGTACGCCCGTTCCTCAGGCCGTTCCAGCGCATCATTCCGTTGATCGGCGGGGTGGATTTGTCGCCATTTGCGCTACTCATCGTATTGCAGGTGGTGTTGATGGTACCGGTCGCCTATCTTGAAAAATCGGCTGGGGCTTTGCTATGGTTCACGACTGGGGGATAATGCTCCATGGACTTTAACGCCAACATCAACTCACGCTTCGAGAGCGAAATCTCGCGGTATAACAAGTGGCGCGAGAGCCTTTCCCATTCCGTACACGAATACCATAGCTGGCTGGAGCGCACCAATCAGCTTGACGTACAGCAGTCCATTCGCTTTTACGATTTGCTCGAATCACTTAATCGCGGACGGCTGACGCTTGCGTTTCTGGCTGAATTTTCGCGCGGCAAGTCGGAACTGATCAACGCATTGTTTTTTTCGAGTTTCGAAGAACGCCTCCTGCCCTCCGATGTGGGTCGGACAACAATGTGCCCGACGGAAATTTTTCACGATCCGAATGAAGAACCGTATCTGAAATTGCTGTCGATCGAAACCCGTTACCGTGACGAGTCGATTTCACAGCTCAAGAACATGCCGGTCGAATGGTCGAAGATTCGTCTCAACGTCGACAGCGCCAAAGAGATGAAGCAGGCGTTGTCCGCGCTGGCCGACACCAAGCGGGTGTATGCGCTGGATGCGCGCATGATGGGCTTGATCCCGATGTTTGATGAAAGCGGGCAAGGCCCGAGTGAGGACGATATCGTCGAGGTGCCGGCCTGGCGCTATGCCATCGTCAACTATCCTCATCCATTGCTTACCAACGGCCTGGCCATCCTCGATACGCCCGGCTTGAACGCGCTGGGGCTGGAACCTGAACTGACCCTGGCGACGATTCCAAATGCGCACGCCGTGTTATTTTTGCTGGGCATCGATACCGGCGTAACCAAGAGTGACCTGGAGATTTGGGATCGCTACGTAAAGGCCGGTGCACCGGCCAAGATCGCGGTGCTCAACAAGGTCGATCTCATGTGGGATGAACTCAAGACCGAGCCCGAGATCAAGGCCGGCATGGAACGCATGATTAAAACCACCTGCGAACAGTTAGAGCTGCCCCCGGAACAGGTATTTGCCCTGTCCGCGCAGAAAGCGCTGGTGGGCAGGATCAAAGGTGACGACGAGATGGTCGAGCGCTCTGGTATCAAGCGCCTGGAGACCTATCTTGCCAACGAGATTATTCCGATAAGGCGTCAATTGCTGGCAAAGTCGGTGACGAGCGAAATCGGCACGATGATGGTGACAAGTCATCGCAGTTGCACACAAAAGCTTGAATCCAATCGCGTACAGTTGAAAGAGTTGGCACAGCTTCAAGGCAAGAGCCGCGAAGTAACCACCAAGTTGTGGCAGTCAGTCAATAAGGAAAAAATCACCTATAACGCCGCACTGACAGAGTACAAGGTGCAACGCGCGTCATTCAATCAGAAGCGCAATGCACTGCTCGATTTGTTTAACCCCACCAAGCTCGACGCACTGTGCGCAAGTGGCTTGCAGGCCATGAATGATTCCTGGACAACGCCCGGCCTCACGCACGGAATGCGCGAATTGATCCGTCTCATTCAGGATGATTTCAAGGCCGTACTTCTTTCTGGCGAGGACATCCTGCGCCTGATGGAAGGCGTTTATAACACTTTCCAGCAACGCTTCAAGTTTGTAAAAATGGATTTTCCGGCGCTGGATCTTGATGGCCCACGTGCGCAGTTGCTGATCCTTATCAATGAAACCGAAGCGTTCTGCAAGGACCCTGTCAATATTGTAATGACGGAGAAACGTTTCATGGTGCGGCGTTTTTGGCGCATGCTGGTTGATTCGGCGCGCCGAATATTTAACGCGACGCGCGGCGATATTGATCGATGGCTTACTGCGGTACCCCTGCCGCTGGAGACGCAGATCAGGGATCACAAAGTCCAATTGGAGGCTCGGCTCGATTCCCTCGCAAAGATCAACAGCCGTGGCGGTGCCATCGATGAAGAGGTTGCTACACTGCAAAAGCAACGGCAGGGATTGGAAAGCCAGATTGCGATGATTACCCAGCTCATTTTGCAGGTTCGCGATATTGGTCCGTCTCCTGATCTCGCCGCACCAGCCCCTTCATCTGCAGCCTTGGAGACCAATCCGCAATTTCTGATCACGCAGCGGTTACCGGCGGTGCAATCGGAAACGGATGATACGAAGGAACCCGTGTCTGACGAAATGCCCGCCGAGTTTCTCGTCACCCAGAAACTGGATTTGAACGCGAAGTCTTAAGTTGCGGGAATTATTTTCCCCAAAATTCAGACCAAAATAACATCGAACTGCTCCTGGGTATACGCGGTTTCAACCGATAGCGAGATCGGCTTTTTGATGAAATCCTCCAGCATCGTCATGCCCTGCGATTCTTCGTCCAGAAACCGATCAATCACGGTCTGCGAGGCGAGGATGCGAAATTCCTTTGCGTCGAACTGGCGCGCTGAGCGCATTATTTCCCGCAGAATTTCATAACAAACCGTCTGTGCCGACTTGATTTCGCCGCGCCCGGTACAGGTGGGGCAGGGCTCGCACAGAATATGTGCCAAGCTTTCGCGCGTTCGCTTTCGGGTCATTTCGACCAGCCCTAGCTGGGTGAAGCCATTCACTGTCACGCGTGTACGGTCACGCGAGAGCGCTTTTCGAAATTCCGCGAGGACGGCGTTCTTGTGTTCTTCGCTGTCCATGTCGATGAAATCAACAATGATAATGCCACCGAGATTACGCAACCGCAGTTGCCGCGCGATCGCCTGTGTGGCTTCGAGATTGGTTTTGAAAATGGTGTCATCGAAACTGCGTCCCGACACAAACGCACCCGTGTTCACATCGACCGTGACCAGCGCTTCTGTCTGGTCGATGATGACGTAACCGCCGGATTTCAAATCAACGCGACGTTTCAGGCCGCGCTCGATTTCATCTTCGACACCGAACAGGTCGAACAATGGACGCTCGCCGCCGTATTGCTCCAGCACCGCCAGCGATTGCCTGGTGTAACGCTCGGCAAAATCCTGCATGCGCGCGTGCGTTTCCCGCGAATCCACGACGATGCGCTCGGTTTCACGGGTGACGAGATCGCGCAACACGCGTAACGACAAATTGAGATCCTGATACAGCAGCATCTGCGGTGCTGCCGTCTTCGCAGCCGTGGCGATACCGCGCCAAAGCTTGATCAGGTATTCGATATCGGCTGTGAGCTCTTCGTCGGTGGCAGATTCAGCCACCGTCCGAACGATGAACCCTCCGGTCTCGCCCGCGGGCATTAATGCGTGAACTTTTTCACGTAAATGCTCCCGCTCAACCTCGTCTTCAATGCGTTGCGAAATGCCGATGTGCTGATCTCCGGGCAAATACACCAGCAAGCGGCCGGCGATGGAGATTTGTGTAGACAGCCGCGCGCCCTTACTGCCGATCGGATCCTTGATCACCTGCACCAGCAGGGTCTGTCCTTCCTGCAGCAGCTTCTCAATCGGTTTCTGCTCGGCGCTTTTGTTGGAGGCCCAGATATCGGCAACGTGTAAAAACGCGGCGCGTCCGAGTCCCACTTCGATAAACGCCGATTGCATGCCGGGAAGCACGCGCCCCACACGTCCGAGATAAATATTGCCGACCAGACCGCGATTGGAACCACGCTCGACGAGTAGTTCCTGTACCGCGCCCTGCTCCATAATTGCCACACGCGTTTCCTGCGGAGACACGTTGATCAGTATTTGTTCATTCATTCCGGACAGTCGTTAGGTTCCTGTGACGACGGTAACCGCGCGTCAACCGCGACGCGCACGACACCTCAACCGCGATGCCATCGTATCGCTTCAAACATGTAAACCGCATTGTCGCAGTAGCGCCGTGGTCTCGTAAAGTGGCAACCCCACCACACCCGAGTAACTCCCGGACAGTTTCACGATGAATTTGGCAGCAAGACCCTGGACGGCGTACCCGCCTGCCTTGTCCATCGGTTCGCCCGAATCGACATAGCGCTTGATTTCGTCTTCAGTCAGCGGAGCGAACGTGACAAAGCTGGTTGAAAGTGCCTGCTTCACCTCACCGTTGGCCATGATCGCAATGGCGGTAAGCACTTGGTGTGATTGGCCGGCCAGCCGCGTCAGCATCTTCACCGCATCGGCGCGATCAACCGGTTTGCTCAGCACATCGCCATCCATCGTGACGGTCGTATCGGCTGTCAGGATCGGCCTCGGTGGCAGGCGGCGCTCGCGCATGACTTTCGCCGCCGATCCCACCTTGAGCAACGCGATACGTTGCACGTAGGCATGCGCGGATTCGTCGCGTAACGGTGCTTCATCGACATCGACGCGTGGCAATTGCTCCCGCAGCATCAGCAACTCAAAGTGAACGCCAATCTGCTTGAGCAATTCACGTCGGCGCGGGCTTTTTGATGCCAGGTAAATAATGTTGTTCGGTTGTGCCATTTCGGGGATTGTCAATCGCGGTGGTAAGGATGATTTTGCATAAGTGACCAGGCGCGATAAAGCTGCTCCGCCAGTATTACCCGTGCCAGACCGTGAGGCAGTGTACAGCCGGACAGGGAAAACTGCCTCAACGCGGACTGTTTTACAGACGCATGAAGTCCATCGGCGCTGCCGATAATGAAACACGGGCTGACGCCTTCGCGCATCCAGGCAGTCAACATCTGTGCCAGATCGCGGGTCGTGAGCCGTTGCCCGCGCTCATCAAGCACGATCCGTTCTGCCTGCCGCGGGATGACCGCTTCGATACGGGCCGCTTCGTTCTTCAATATAATATCAATCGATTTACCGACCCGTTCTTCCGGTTTGAGCTCGATTATTTCAATGCGCGCTTCCGGTGGCATGCGTTTGGTGTATTCCTCGAATCCGGTCTGCACCCACGCGGGCATCTTATGGCCAAGCGCGACAATGGCCAGTTTCAAACGGACTCGCCATCAAATAACAAAACACTAGCACTGGTGCGGATCATGGAGCATTTATGGCTTAAAAGCCGCACCAGTGCTAGAGTTTCAATTGCCAATTCACGCGCGATTTCACAGATGATGAGTTTCAATCGGCTGTGACCTTTCGACGCCCGCCCACTGACTTCTTGACGGCTGGTTTCTTGGCCGCGGGTTTCTTTGCAACTGGTTTCTTTGCAAGTGGTTTTTTGACGACGGGCTTTTTGTTCGCTGGCTTTTTAGCGGTGGCCTTGGGCATCACCAGCTTTTTCACAACCGGTTTCTTCACAGCAGGTTTTTTCGTGACCGGCTTCCTGACTGCAGTCGTGGTCTTCGAAACGGCGTTCTTGACGACGGTGCCTGACGTTTTCCTGGTCGCTGATCGCGATGTGGCAGTGGTCTTTTTCTTGACCGTGACGCTGGCCTTCGCCTTTACCGTCTTGCCAGTCTTTGCTTTGGCCACAGTTTTTGGCGCCGCCTTGGCCGGAGTTGAGGTGCGCGTGATAGCCTTTGACACGGGCTTTGGCACGGGCTTTGGCTTTGGAAACTCCAGACTGCCTTCGCCCCACAGTTCTTCAAGTTCGTAAAGTTCCCGCATCGCAGGCTGCATGATGTGCACGACGATATCACCGCAATCAACCAGCACCCATTCGCCGGATTGCTCACCTTCGATGCCATAGATCCAGCCGCCGTGTTCCCTGACCTTGTCCATTACGTGCCTGGCCAGGGCTTTGGTCTGCCGCGTGGAATCAGCGCTGGCGACGGCGATGTAATCGAAAACGGAAGTGATCCTGGAAACGTTGATGAGTTTGATGTCGCGCGCCTTGATGTCTTCCAGCGCATCGATGACGATGGTCGTCAGTTTTTTGGTAGCCAACTTATGTTTTCTCCTCTTGGACGTACAACTTGTGGTGTTCAATATAATCGCAAACGCTGTCAGGTGCTAAACCGCGTATCGATTGATGATTTTTCAGTCGGGCGCGCAGATCGGTTGAAGAAATCGGCGGGACGATGGCTGACAGCAGTGCGTATTTGCCAAAAGTTGACGTTTTTAGTGCAAGCCCCGTT
>JBKJVA010000149.1:0-16203 GCA_046589675.1 Usitatibacteraceae bacterium | reverse complement strand
CGTAAAGCCACGCAACACGTTGCCGCCGCCAAAAACCTTGGCTTCCATATTCTCCCGCCGCGCACCCATCTTCAGCAACTGGTTGATGAGAATTTCCATCGCGAATGTGCCATACCGCGCCGACATTGAAATTGGGTTGGCCGGGTCTTGCTCGCTGCGCGGGAGCATGAAATGGTTCATTCCCCCGACGCCCGCGCGCGCGTCTCGCAGACAGGCAGTGACACACGAGCCCAGTACCGTGACGAGCACCATGTTTTTGTCGGTGGCAAAATACTCGCCAGGCAAAATTTTTGCCGCTTCGAGACCAAAATGCCGGTCGAAATAGCGGACCGGGTAGTTGTCGACGCGCTTGTTGACGCTGTTGTCGGTGCTGTTCATGGCGCTACGTTAGCCAACTCGTAGACCGTCTTACCACGGCTGCGAAAAATATCGCCAGCGTTATAAAAGAAATTTTCGGAGTGTCCGGCGAACAGCAGGCCGTTGGGGCGCAGCAATGGCATGAACCGCCCCAGTATTTTTGTCTGTGTGGCTTTGTTGAAGTAGATCATCACATTGCGGCAGAAAATAGCTGCAACCGGTGCGTCGATATCCCAGGGGCCATCGTGCAGATTAATTTGCCGAAATTCAACCAGTCTTTGAACTTCGGGGCGGATGCGCGCGTAACCCGCCTGTGCACCAGTACCTTTGAGGAAGAATTTTTTCAATCGCAACGGAGACAGTGATGCAAGTCTTTCCAATGGGTAGACGCCGCGCGTCGCGGTTGCCAAGGCCTCGGTATCGAGGTCAGACGCAATGATGCGCACAGGCGGCATATCGCTGGCGAATGCTTCGATGACGGCCATCGCTATCGAATACGGCTCTTCGCCGGTGGAACAGGCAGCACTCCATACGACCAGCGGATCAGTGGCGGCAGCGTTCAACAAGTGTTCTGCCAGGATTGGAAAATGGTGCGGTTCGCGAAAAAAATAGGTGAGATTGGTCGTCAATGCATTGATAAACCGCACATGCTCGTGTTCGCCACTTGATTCAACAAAATCAAGGTATTCGCCGAACGTCGGCAGATTGAGCTGACGCAAACGTTTAGTGAGACGGCTGTAAGCCATCGGCTTTTTGTTTTCATTTAGTGAAATACCCGCAAAGTCGAAGATCATGCGCTGCAGGCGACTAAAATCGGCGTCTGAAAACTCGAAGCCTTTGAATACGGACGGGCCCGCTTCGCACTGCGAAGTAATTTTGGTATTCACATTTACCAGCCGCTGCAAGGACTTATGAGGGGAGCCGGTATTCATTCGGGTTCCTTCGCGGATAAATCACGCCAGGCAGTCAGAATCTCCTTTGCGTCCGCCCAGAATTTCTGGCTTCTTTCCGTGCCGACCGACATGGCCAGCCGGTTGGTGACCGATTTTGCAGTAAAGGCAAGCTCGCGCAACGTTTTTGCGTCCAGCAACTCGGCACCCAGCAAATCGATTTCTTCGCTCTGCGTGGTCTCAAGACGTAACAGCAGTTGCATTTTTGCCGCCACGATCGGCGGAATATCCTGGGCTTTGGACGTATGATTTCGGGTGATAGGTGCGGTCGCGTCCGGGGCATCAGCGCTATGGCCCAGACCGACAGGATTGATGCTCTCGATCAGGCCGATGTCGAGCAACGCGGCAATCTGCGAGTAAAGCAGGTCACCGAGACTGCCGGCACGATCAAGCAAATCGCTAAGCGTTCTTTGGCCATCGATCAGGAACAGGACCGAGCGCAGTTTGGGTGAAATATCCGATGTCCGGGCGCGCATCTTGATGGTGCCGGCTTCGGTGCGCTGCAGAACGCCGTCGCGATGCAGAATCCTAGTCGCCATGGGTTTCGCCTGCAATCGCACTTGCCCCGCGTCCGATGGAGTGGGCAACGCTCACCAGATAAGCAGCATCGAGAATCAGTGCCACGCGTCCATCTCCCAAAATGGTTGCACCCGAGACGCCATTTACGCGGCGAAAATTGGCTTCAAGGCTCTTAAGTACGACTTGCAATTGACCGACCAGTTCATCCACTTGCAGGGCAGTGCGCAAGTTGTCTATTTCAAGAATAACGAGAATGCCGGAGCCTTCAGTGTTGGCGGGAAGGTTGAACAGCTCTGCCAAAGAGGTAATGGGTATGTACTCGTCCCTCACCAGCACGACTTTGGCACCATTGACTGTTTTGATATCAGCGGCGGTTGGTTGCACTGAATGCGAAATGCTGGCTAGCGGCAAAATGTAAGTTTCGCCGCTGACGGACACCGACATGCCGTCGAGAATTGCCAATGTCAGCGGCAACCGGATTGTCATACTGGTGCCATGGCCGGGAACAGAATCGATGTCAATCTTTCCGCCAAGCGCATGTACGTTTTGCCAAACAACGTCCATGCCCACGCCCCGCCCGGAGATATCGGTTACCGCTGATGCAGTGGAAAAGCCCGGTGTGAATATGAGCCGCCACACATCTTCATTCTGCCAATTACTGCTCGCGTCGAGTCCGACTTCGCGCGCCTTGGCGAGTATTTTTTCGCGGTTCAGTCCGGCACCGTCGTCAGACACGGTGATGACGACATTGCCACTCTGATGGGCGGCACGGACGACGAGATAGCCGACGCGCGACTTGCCCGCCGCCACACGCTCTTCGGGCGTCTCAATGCCATGATCCAACGCGTTTCGCACCAGATGGGTGAGTGGGTCGGCAATTTTTTCGATCACACTTTTGTCCAGCTCCGTATCCTCGCCCTGGAGTTCAAGTTCGACTTCCTTGCCCAGACGGTCGGCGATATCACGTGTAAGTCTTGGCAGACGACTGAACACGAAACTGATCGGCATCATGCGAATGGCGAGCACCGCGTCTTGCAAGTTGCGTGTGTTGCGAGACAGTTGCGCGAGACCATTGGTGAGCAAGGTATGTTGCTCGGCATCCAGGCCCAGAGCTGCCTGTGCAACCATCGACTCTGCGATAACAAGCTCGCCCACGAGGTTAATTAATTGGTCAACTTTCACCACATTGACGCGGATCGACGTCGCATCGACGAGCGAAGAAAGCTGAATGTCCGCATCCGTCGCAGTCGATCCGGATAACTGTGCTGTCGAGACCGGAACAGTCACCGCCAATGGCGCAAAGAATCCAAAATCGCCGTCAGGATCGTCGGCTATCGGTGTTGTTGAAAGTATCGCAGACATTGCGCCGTTATCACGCTCGTCGATGTCAATGGCGTCTGCAGGTGCCAGGAATTCAAGACTCTCGCGCAGCTCATCAGGTTCAATATCTGCATCGAGACCGAACGAAAATCCGATTGTCCGCTCGTCCATCACCTTCACTTCGGTCGACGAAACAAGTCCAAGGCCTGCAATATCATCGACAAGTGCGCTGATGGCATCGTCGCTAAACTGAACACGTTCGAGCCGCATGCATACCAGGTATCTTGGTGTATTGGTAGCCGATGGGACCGCGACCGTCACCGGCGTGTCATTGCTGACGTCGAGCAAGTTTTGTCGCAGCCGCGCCATGGCATCGAGGTTGGGTTGTCGGTCCTGTGAGAGTGCGTTCAGGTGGTCACCAATCGCGTCGCCCGCTTTGAGAAAAACATCTACCATGGGTTTGCTCAGCGAAAGCCTTTGCTTGCGCACACGGTCGAGAATCGATTCGAAATCATGTGTGAATTCGGTTAGGTGTCGATGGCCAAACGCGGCTGCACCGCCTTTGACCGAATGTACCGCACGAAAAATTGCGTTCAGGGTTTCTTCATCTGGCGCACGAATATCAACACCGACCAACAACACCTCCAGCGAGTTGACGTGCTCCTGCGCCTCCTCGAAGAAGGCTTTCGCGAAACGGGAAATATCCAGTGCCATACCGGCCGACGCCAATCAGTCCCGGTCTACGGGAGGATCTTCTTGAGCATTTCAAGAAGTTTTTCAGGATCGAACGGCTTGACCATCCAACCGGTCGCGCCCGCATCACGTCCCTGTTGCTTCAACGCGGGTGATGACTCCGTCGTCAGCATCATGATGGGTACTTGCTTGTAAGCGGGTAGTCCACGCAACGCTTTGATGAGCGCAATACCGTCCATCTTTGGCATGTTTTGATCCGTCAAAACCAGATCAGCTTGATTTGCTTTCGCAAGAATAAGTCCCTCCTCGCCATCCCCTGCTTCGATGACGCGATAGCCGTTACTACTCAAGACGTATGCGAGCATCTGCCGGATGGAAGGAGAATCGTCAACGGTGAGGATAGTTTTCATGGAGTGGGTCTGTTAATGAGTGCGGCTAGAGACGTTGGCAGATGAATAGGCATTACGCGTTGGAGGTGTTCAAAAAAACTCCATGTCGCCGGTGCCCAGATGGGCTTTGCCGACAGGTTTTACCAGTGAAACGTCGAGCATTGCGAGTTTCTCGTTGGCGCAGGCTACCACTTGCATGAGCGCATCGACTTTTGTATAACCCGCTGGTTCGGGTCTCATTCCGGCGGTAATTTCGGTGACTTGTGCCCGAAGCGACGCGAGCCGGCCTTGTGCGTGCGCGAGCAACTGGTCCGATATGTCCTGAAACTGCAACGCAGAAAAAGCGGGTCCGCGGGCACGGGTCGCGTGCGATGAGCGTACGATGTCTGTTGCGCGCATATCGAGTGATTCCACGGCGAACTCGACATTGCGCATGGCTGTAAATGCAGGCATCAGGCGCTCAACCGCATCTTTGAGGATGGCGCGGGTCTCGCCGATTTCACGATGGGCAGAATCTACTTGCGAGCCCACGCGCTCCACCAACTCCCGCAAGGCAAGCATTGAGGCATGGGACGTCATAGGCGACGAGCCGAATGGGTTTTGGGCGGGGTTCATGTGGAGGCCTGATCGATCAACGCCATCTCGGCGCTGCCCATGAGGCTTTCGATATCGATCAGGATCAGCATGCGATCATTTACCGCGGCCAAGCCGAGAAGGTATTGCATTTCGAAAGTGCCAAACTCGGGTGCCGGATGAATTTCCTGCTCATCCAGTGAGATCACATCCGAAACGGAATCCACAACGATGCCGATCACGCGGCGGCCTAAACACAAGATCACCGTAACGGTAAATTCGTTGTAGACCGGTTCACCGAGATTAAATTTGATGCGCATGTCTACAATCGGCACGATCAAGCCCCGCAGGTTGATTACACCCTTGATGAAGCTCGGTGTGTTGGCAATACGTGTGACAGATTCATAGACTCGAATCTCCTGTACTTTCAGAATGTCGATAGCGTACTCTTCCTCCCCCAGTGTGAAGGTGAGGAATTCACGCAGCTTTCGGGCTTCTTCCCGGATTCGCTTCGAAGGTAGCATTGGAATGCTTTCGCAGTTGCGCGGCTTTTTCGGCGCTGTTAAGTCAAAACTCTTCCCACTCGCCATCCAGATCCTTCGGCAGGGCGGGGGATTTGCCGCGTGTTTCAGGGGCGCTGATGCGGGTGGCACCGACTTTGGGTGCGCCACTGTTTGCAAATGCTGCAGTACGGCGGGCACGCGTTTGTTCCTCGCGGAGTTGCGAGTCGTCGAGTTTGAATCGTGAAACCAATTCTGAAAGTGCTTCGGCTTGTTCCCGCATCGATTCAGCTGCGGCAGCAGCTTGTTCGACCAGTGCTGCGTTCTGTTGCGTAACATCTTCCATCTGAATGATCGCGCGATTGACCTGATCTATCCCGGTCGCCTGTTCGTGGGAAGCGACCGAAATCTCGTTAATGATCTCGGTCACCTGCTGAATTCCCACTACAATGCCCTGCATCGAATTACCAGCTTCATTGACCAATTGCGTTCCCTCGCTAACCTGGTCAACGGTATTGTGAATAAGTTCCTTGATTTCCTTGGCGGCTGCGGCACTGCGTTGCGCCAGCGCGCGCACTTCTGCGGCAACCACCGCAAACCCTCGACCTTGCTCGCCGGCACGAGCCGCCTCCACGGCGGCGTTCAGAGCCAGGATATTTGTCTGGAACGCGATCGAATCGATGACGCTGATGATTTCACCGATTTTGCGCGAACTTGAATTGATCGCGGCCATCTTTTCGACAGCCTTGACGGCTACGCCGCCACCTTTGCGGGCAGCATCCGATGCACTCAGTGCAAGCCCATTGGCGAGCTTGGTATTCTCGGCATTCTGGCGAATGGTAGAAGTGAACTCTTCCATGCTGGACGCGGTTTGTTCAAGCGTGGAGGCCTGCTGTTCGGTGCGCGCGGAAAGATCGGTGTTGCCTGCGCTGATCTGTCGCGCGGCATTGGCAATTTCACCCGCATTGATGGCCACTTGCGCGACAAGATCGTGTAACTGACTGATGAATGCGTTCATCGACTCCGACACTTTGCCAAACTCGCCTGACATGGCTGGAAGCTTACGTGTGAGATCACCTTGTCCGGTACGAAGGTCTTCTGTGGCACGCAGCACCTGCGTGATTGGTTTGGAGATGACGCTGTAGGTCCACCAGGAGACCATGCCCAGCACAATCAGGCCTACCAACACCGCCGTAAAAACAACGACTGCTGTATTGCGCGCCAGAGATTGGCTGTCGCTGGAGAAGGCGGCATTGTCCTTTTGCGCCTGTGCGGTGAGATTGTCCAGCTGTGTCTTCGTTAGCTTGAACGATTTTTCAAAATCAGGAATCTGTGCAATTGCTCCGATCAGATTGGCCTTGGCCGTGAGGAGCATACGATCAGATTCCGCGATGAATGCGGCAATAGCGGGTTTCAATGTTTCAATCGCGCGACGTGCAGCCGGTGATGCGCTATTGACACTGTCCAGTTGGGCCAATGCCGACGCAAATTCCTTTTTGTGGCTGATCAAGGCTTTCTCGGTGCGTTCCATCCATTCTGATTCGCCACGCTCAAACGCGAGCAGAAAAGTGACGACATCCGCACGTATCGCATCGTGCGTCTGGTGCGCACTGCCGTTGGCACGCAATAGCGTTGCGTTCGACGTTGATTTTTCCAGCGTACCCTGAAAAGAATCCACCGCGTTGTAGGCAATGACGCCGACGACGATAAAAATCGCGGCGACGATTCCCGCGAACAGCGCGAGGGTTTTTTTGATGGATAAGCCCTGGAATGTTTGCATGGTTGATTCATCCTGATGGTACGCGGTTAGTACAAGAGCGCGATCCGCAATTCGAAAATTTGACTATGAAGGCGGAAAACCATTGTACGTTCAGAAATCTGTTGGGGATCGTACTAACTGCGTGTTCTGAATGTGAACTACTGCAAAATATGCCCTTACAGACTATTTCTTGACCTGTGCGAGCACGTTGCTGGTCCAGGCGAGGCGCTCAATCAAGGTTTTGAGAAACTGTCGATTGAAACGCAACTGGCAGGCGTCCGAGAGCTGCTCTAACTGCACATCCTGGACGCGCAGCAGTTGAACCTCCGACACGGCAATGATCGACGCCGTACGACGCGCCTTGTCGCCGGAGAGATACGCCATCTCGCCGAAACAGTCCCCGTCTTTCAGCACGTTCAGAAGCTTATCGTCCTTGATGACTTTAACCTGGCCAGACACGATGATAAAAAACGCGTGGCCGACGTCGCCTTCAAGCAGCAGGCTCTGCTCGCGTGAATGATTTTCCCAGACCGCTCCTCGGAGCACTTCCCAAAGCTCGGAATCGCGAAAATCGCGAAAAAATTCGAGTTTTCGCAGGGAATTAAATTTTTCCGCTGACGAAATTTCGAACGAGTATTTTTCCAGTTGCGGGAAGGTGTCGGCTAGATCCCGTGCCATTGCGTACCATGCCGGGTAGCGCTTGGCGGGATCTCGCGCCATTGCCTTTTCGACGATTGCCACTAGTTCGTCGGGAATATCCGGCCGAATGCTTTTCAGCGGCGTCGCGGTGTCGTTTAGAATTTTGTTGATCATCGCCACCGAGTTAGACGCTTGGAAAGGCAGTCGCCCCGCGAGCAATTCATACATGGTCACACCGAGCGAATAGATATCAGTCTGCGCCGATGGCGGTTCTTCGTTGATCTGCTCTGGGGCCATGTAAGCAGGCGAACCGACAAAACCATCTATCTGGGTGTGTGTCGCATGCGAAATTTGCGCCGTGCCGAAATCCGAAATCTTGATGTCATCGCGCTCGGAAAGCAAAATATTGGCCGACTTGATATCGCGATGAATAACGCCGTTCTGAAATGCGTAATCGAGTGCGCGGCAGGCTTTGAAAATGATCAGTACCGCCTGACGGACCGGCAGCAGATTGGTCTCCGTGCAGAATTTTTTGAGCGAGCCGCCGCCGACATACTCCATGACAATGTAGCGATTTTCGCCTTCGATCACCGCGTCATAAACGCCGACGATATTGGGATGCGACATCTTGCCGACCATTGCCGCTTCGTTGAGGAACAGCTTTTCGAAACGCCGTGCCTCTTCAGCGCCCATCCCTTCGTCGGGCGTGACCAACTTGATCGCTACCTTACGGTCATTGAACTGGTCTTCGCCCAAGTAAACGACCGCTGTCGCCCCTCGACCCAACTCGGACATAATGTTGTACTTGCCGATTTTGGTCGGGCGGTTTTGCATTCTTACGATAGTTTCAAACAGTTGCGAGAGGTTGTTTCTTAGAATCGTAATCAGGTTTCAGTGGTTAGACCCTGTTTTAAAAGAGTTTAACTGATTGATGTCGTCGACGTGCGGTAATTCACAATCTTTAACTAACGTGGCAAGTCAGCCGCTAGTGACGCAAAACCGGTTCGCGAAATGTTGAGCGTTTGGAGCGTGACCGCGACTCGCGCATTAACGTAGTTGTTGAACATGGATCGTTCATAGGCGGGATCATAGTGATTGATCAGCATGTCAGCGATAAAGTCGTCCCACTGTCCTGCCAGGGCAAATTTTTTCCATGATTCAATCTGCTCGGCCGGATGCAGCGCTTTCAGGCAGTCAAGCTTCTGGAAAAGCAGGTAGCGATTCTCGATCAGATGTGAATATTCTTCTCGCAAAAGCCGAATTCGTAACGGCGCGGGCATAACCACCTCGAAACAGGTTCCCAGCCACATTTGCTCGATCAGCGGCTGGGGCACGCGCAAATTGCCGACTTTCTTGCTCTCAGCTTCAACATAGACCGCTCGCGTGGTGTCGAAACCAGATAAATCTCGCCAGATGCGGCTTTCAAAGAGTTTCTGTGCCGGCTGCACCTCATCAGGCAGATCGCCAAGCACGGAGCCCTTGTGAGCAGCCAATTTTTCCAGGTCAAGCACTTGGGCACCGTGTTCTGCCAACGCCTCCAACAGGCGGCTCTTGCCGGAGCCGGTACGCCCGCAAATGACGTGATAGCGAAATTGCGCCGGCAATCGGTCGAGATCGGCAATTACCTGCCCACGCCAACTTTTATAACCTCCGTCGAGCTGCAATGCGCTCCAGCCGACGCTGCGCAGAACATGCACCATGGCACCCGAACGCGCGCCTCCGCGCCAACAGTAGATGAGCGGTTTCCAATTCTTTGGTTTGTCGCGAAACGACGCATCGATATGTGCGCCGATATTTCGCGCCACCATGGCCGCGCCGACTTTTTTGGCTTCGAATGCCGATACCTGCTTGTAAATGGTGCCGACTTCGACGCGTTCGGCGTCGCTCAATACCGGGTGGTTTACCGCGCCCGGAATATGGTCCACGGCGAATTCACCTGGGCTCCTTACGTCGATGATCGAATCAAAAATACTGAGTGCTTGCAGCGACAGCGGAAGCGTTTGCATACCTGGCTGGGTATTGGCTCGTCGCAAACTCCCGGTCACATTCAGTAAAGCGCTCATCGTCGTGATGCCGCGCTGGTCTTGGCGATGGCTTGCCAGATGGCGGGCGACACGTTGTCGAGAATCTTCAACTGGGCAGCAGCAGTAGGGTGCAGGCGATCCGCTTGAAAAAATTCGAGCTTGTCGGCAACACCCTCAAGCAAAAACGGCACGAATGGCAGCTTATATTTGACGGCGAGGTCTGCGTACATATCGCGGAATTGTTGTGTGTAGTCGAGTCCGTAGTTAGGAGGAATCTGAATGCCCACCAGCACCACGCGCGCGCTGGCAGCACGTGACTCTTTGATGATCGCCTCGAGATTCTTGCGCGTTTCCACGTTTGGCAGTCCGCGCAACCCGTCGTTGGCCCCCAGCGCCAAAACGACAATGGTGGGGCTGAGTCTGGCCAGATCAGCTTTAATACGATTTAGACCACCCCGTGAGGTTTCGCCACTGATGCTGGCGTTGACCACGGCAATACCTTGAGGCCGCAATTTCGTTTCCATCAAGGCGACCCAGCCATCTTTCGCATTGATGCCGTAGGCCGCCGAGAGGCTATCGCCATAAATCATCACGCGCTCGCGGGTGTTGACACTTTCTTTTGCCGCGATGGGGAACGCCGCCGCCAACAACATGGTCAGAGTCGCGGTGATGCCAAACGATCTTGAAAACAGCGAATACACGTCAACCTTCATAATGTAATTTCACCCTTTCATATATTATCCGTACCGCCCAATTCACTATTTCACTGTTTGCAGCATTATCCTCTCTCAAAGCCGCTGTTCTGCACCATACAACGCCATACACATCTGCAGAGCCTACATCGACATTTAAAATAATATAAATTCCCCAGTGATCAATCAAAATAATAATTTCATCGTTCGCGTCGAGCACTTGACCAAGCGTGTGACCACTTCCGAGGCCGAACTTGTCATCGTCAATCGCGCACATTTTAACGTTGAGGCAGGCGATACCATTGCCATTGTCGGTGCGTCAGGATCGGGAAAATCCACGTTATTAGGGTTGATGGCGGGGCTGGACTCGCCCACTGAGGGCAAAGTTTTCATCAATGACGAAGACCTGTTCAGACTCGATGAGGATGGTCGCGCGAAACTGCGGGGGCGTTTAGTGGGTTTCGTTTTTCAATCGTTTCAGCTGTTGCCGTCACTTACCGCATTAGAAAATGTGATGCTGCCACTTGAACTCGGCGGCATTGCCGATGCCGCAAGTCGCGCCGGTTTGATTCTCAATCGCGTTGGGCTGGGCGCGCGGTTGAAGCATTATCCGAAGCAGCTATCCGGTGGCGAGCAACAGCGTGTAGCGATTGCACGGGCGTTTGTGACGGAGCCAAAATTGCTGTTCGCCGACGAACCGACTGGCAACCTGGACGCCAAGACCGGACGCGTGATGATCGATCTGCTGTTCGAACTTAATCGTGAGCGCGGCACGACGCTGATTCTTGTCACCCATGACCTCGACTTGGCTAGCCGCTGCGGACGGCGCTTGCATATCGACGACGGCGTTGTGACGACAGAGGATCATCAAGCCGAAATGGCGATGTAATTGGTGATGAATAAACTCACGCTTGCACTTCGCATGTTTCGACGCAACGCCAAATCCACGGAGGCACGCGTGCTGCTGGTCGCCTTGCTGATTGCCGTGATGAGCGTGACCACAGTGTCATTCTTCGCGGACCGCGTTGAGTCCGCTCTGAACCGCCAGGCCAATGAGTTGATCGCGGCCGATAGCGTAGTGATTAGCGATAAACCGATCACGCCACGATTCCGTGCTGAGGCGGTTCGACTCAATCTCAAGACAGCAGAAACCACCACTTTTCCGAGCATGGTTTCGGGCAATCAGGAAAACGGGCAGGGCGTCAATCTGGCCGAATTGAAAGCCATCACGGAGGGTTTTCCGTTACGCGGCAAGATTCGTATCACGGATGCGCCAGGCACCGCTGTCCGCGACGCAACCAGTATCCCCGCGCCGGGGACCGTCTGGGTGCCAGAGGTGCTTTTGGCGCGCATCAATGTCAAGGTCGGAGACGAATTGGCCGTTGGCGCTCTGAAGCTGAAAGTGGCAGCGATCATCGTCAAGGAACCCGACAGCGTGCTCGATTACTTTGGCATCGCACCGCGCGTGATGCTGAATATGCAAGACTTGCCGGGCACTCGTCTGCTGCAAGTCGGCAGCCGTGCCACGTATCGTTTTTTGCTCGCGGGCGAGCCCCGGGTGGTGGACGATTTCCGCAAGACCTTTACAGGCAATTTGCTGCGCGGTGAGCGCGTTGAGGGCGTACGCGATTCCCGATCTGAAGTGCGGATCGCGCTCGAACGTGCGCAACGTTTTCTTGGATTGGCGGCCCTGCTTTCTGTGGTGCTGGCCTCGGTTGCCGTCGCACTGGCCGCGCGCAGATTCTCCCAGCGGCAGATGGACAGCGCTGCGATGATGCGCTGTCTTGGCGCGACGCAGGCAGATATATTTTCGTTGAATCTGATTCAGTTTTTGCTTCTGGGTGTGGTGGCCTGTGTGGTGGGCATCGTGGCGGGTTTTGCTGCACAAGGCGTGCTGGCGGCGATGCTTACCGGTTTTCTCACTGTTGAGTTACCAGCACCAACGGTAATGCCGGCGATTCAAGGTGCGGTGATTGGTTTTGTATTGCTGCTGGGCTTTACACTCCCGCCGCTGCTCGCGTTGCGAAAAGTGTCCACGCTACGTGTACTGCGCCGCGATATAGACCCCATTGATGCAGGCGCATCGTTTGCCTATGCATTGGGTTTTGTAACGTTGGCCAGCCTAATTATCTGGCGCGCCGGTGACGTCAAATTGGGTGCGTTTGCGTTGGGTGGTTTTGTGGCGGCCTTGGCAATGGCCGCGTTGGCAGGATGGGTACTGATTAACTTTGCGGCGAGCTTGCGGGGGGCAACGTCCGGGTCGTGGCGTTACGGCATTGCCAACATGAAGCGACACGCCGGCGGCAGTTTGGTACAGATCATGGCGCTTGGGCTTGGCTTGATGGCGATGCTGCTGCTGACGCTCGTCCGGACAGATCTTATCTCTGGTTGGCAAAATTCATTGAAGCTGGACATGCCGAATCGCTTTGTGATCAACATTCAAAGCGATCAACTGGCAGAGGTAAAAGCCTACTTTGCCAAGCTCAACATGAGCACTCCTGATCTATATCCGATGGTGCGGGGACGCTTGGTCGAGATCAACGAAAAGCCGATGGTGCCGTCCCAGTTCAAGGATGAGCGCGCCAAACGTACCAGTGAACGCGAGTTCAACCTTTCGTGGACCGCAAAAATGCAGGCCGACAACAAAGTGATCGCAGGAGAATTCTGGTCGCCCGGCTCGACGGAAAAACAGTTTTCTGTCGAGGAAGGGATCGCCAAGACGCTCGGTATAAAACTGGGTGATACGTTGACCTACGACATCGCCGGATCGCGCTTTACGGCAAAGGTCACCAGTCTCAGAAAAGTCGAGTGGGATTCGTTTAAGGCTAATTTCTTCGTCATCGCCAACCCCGGCGTGCTCGATAGCTATCCGGCGAGCTACATTACGAGTTTTCATTTGCCGCCTGGTGAAGAGGTGGTCGTGAATGGACTGGTCAAGCAATTCCCGAATGTCTCGGTTATTGACCTTACCGCAATCATGAATCAGGTGCGGACGATCACCAATCAGGTGGGAAATGCAGTGTCGTTTGTTTTCCTTTTTGCGCTCGCGGCCGGGTTGGTGGTTCTCTATGCCGCGATCGCGGCGACGCAGGATGAGCGCGTATATGATGCGGCCATCATGCGCACGCTCGGTGCCAGTCGCAAACAAATGATCGTGGTACAGCTCGCTGAGTTCCTCGCTATCGGATTGCTCGCGGGCTTGATCGCGAGCGTTGGTGCCATGGCGTTGGCAGCAGTGCTGTCTGACAAAGTGCTCGGTGTGCCCTACGCCGTCAATTTCATGATTCCGTTGATCGGAATTGGCGGCGGCGGTATTGGTATTGCGCTCGCAGGACTACTAGGGACGCGAAAGGCGGTATCGACACCGCCGCTGGTGACGATACGTGGTGTCGCCTGACGCGCAGCCTGTCGCAGCTCTTACTTAAAGCCGCGAAAGGCTGAAAATCGCACCACCGGGCGTACTAAGTGACGACGCTGCTGGCCTAGGCTGGTGCCATTACGCTATTTTCAGTTTGAATACCGTCAATTCCAGTAGTGGCATCCATTATGCTGATTCGCCGTATATTGCTCGATACCGCCATTCAAAGGAACAGAGGGGCGGTATTTTCTATCAACCCTCAAGGAAATCCAATGAAAAAACTACTTAAAATATCTGCTTTGCTCGCGTTGCCCGCTGCCCTCGCTGCCTGCGGCTCGATGGCACCGATGGTCGCGCCGGTAGCACCTGCTGCCGTCAGCGTGCCGGCTGGAAACAAGCTCGTTTCCATGCTGCAGGGCGTCGGCATGCTGACTTGGGAATGTAAAGCGAATGACACAGGCGCATTCGTCTGGAGTGGTCCGTCGCCTGAAGCGGATCTGATCGACAAAAGCGGTGCTAACCAAGGCAAGTACTATGGTGGCCCAACGTGGTCGCATAACGACGGCAGTAAAGTAACCGGCAAGCAACTCGCCGTTTCGCCTTCACCTGGCAATATCCCGCTGCAGTTGGTTCAAGCCAACCCCGCCACCGGCGACGGCGCGATGAAGGGAGTCACCTACATTCAGCGTCTCAACACCGTCGGCGGAACCGCTGTCGGCACCTGTACCGCCGCCAATGCTGGCGCAAAGCAGCAAGTTCAATACGCGGCCGACTATTATTTCTACAAGGCGTCCTGAGCCGTTGTCAGCATTTCGATGTAAGTGACGTAGACGTAACGTGTAAGTCGCAGGTCTGGCGCGAATCATTGCGTCAGACTCGGGCGCTGCTGAGTAGCCGAAGAAAACCGGAGAATTGAACCGACTATAATAAGATAGAAATGTAACCCCAATATCTGCGCGCTTCTTCAGGCAAAAATAGCTGGTGAACCGCACCAATGCTAGTGAGTTCGTACCATGCCGCCAATTCTTTCGCCAGATCAAACCCGCTTTTACCGTTATGCGGAAAAGCAAATAACCAGCTATTTACTGGACTCAGTACTAACGTGTCAGGACCCGGCGCGTCAGATAACTGGCCAGATCAACTACTACAACCAGCAAAATCATCGCGATCAAGATGGTGGCCGTTTTGTTCATGTGGAATAAACCCATGTGAAACGACAGTAATTGTCCCAAACCGCCGGCACCGACCACGCCAAGCACTGCGGCCGCGCGGATGTTGTTTTCCCAGCGATAGAGGGTATAGGACATGATTTGCGGCAATACCTGCGGCAATGTTGCATAGAAAAAAATACGTATATTGGAGATGCCTTGGGTACGGAGCGCAATAGCAGGGCCGGACGGGGCGTTTTCAATGGCTTCTGCGAACAGGCGGCCAAGCACTCCGGTCGTGTGTAATGCAAGGGCTAACGTGCCAGCGAACGGACCCAGGCCCGCCGAGATCAACAACAAAGCAGCCCACACGAGTTCAGGAATCGAACGCAACACATTGAGCAACAGGCGGGTCGGCAGCCTGATCAGTGCCCGATCCTCACGATGGAGCGTGCTCGCCGGCAGCGCAATGATGACGCCCAGAACCATCGCCAGTAGTGTGCCAAGCAATGACATGGCAAATGTTTCCACAGCACCAACCCACACCTTGGCGAGGAACACCGTTGATACATCCGGTGGGAAAAATTCGCGGATGAATCGCACCATGCTTTCGCCGGCTTCTATCGAAAAAAAGGCGCGCCAGTCGAGGTTCAGGCTCCAGAAACTGAATCCAATCAACCCCAGCAACACGGCACCAAACCAGCATGCGCGACATCGTGCATCAAATATTATCGGCGCGCGTAGCTGGCGGTTCATCAACCGATCTCCTTGCGTAACCAACTGCTGACGCGATCCGCGAACGCAACCAGCAGGATGAAGACGATCAACATGGTGGCCACTTCGCCCCCATTGAACATTTTCATCGAATTGTCCATTTGCTGTCCAAGCCCGCCGGCGCCAACGAAGCCCAACACCACGGACGAACGTATTGCGCATTCCCATCGATACACCGTGTACGACGTGATTTCCGCCGCGTTCTGCGGTAACAATGCATAGAAAAACGCCTGCATGCGCCCGCTGCCATTACGCATGAGGGTGGCGCTGGCATGGGATTCGCCACTTTCCAGAATTTCCGCGTAGACCTTGCCAAGCATGCCCCCGTAGGTCAGCGCAATGGCCAGCACGCCAGCGGTCGGTCCCAATCCGACGACGCGCACAAAGACCAGTGCCCAGACCAGCTCTGGCACGCTGCGCAGCAAGATTAACGTGAACCGAATCACTTGCCTGAACACAAATGGCAATGGCGCCATGCGCCCGCTCAGCGCCGAAATGGAGAGTGCAC
>JBKJVA010000083.1:0-11692 GCA_046589675.1 Usitatibacteraceae bacterium | reverse complement strand
GATCGCATCCGCGCCGCGCTGCAACAACTCCTCACGCGAGGGCTCAATCACCACTTGCGCGACATCCGCAAACACATTCACGCCACCGCAAAGTTTTATCGCCTCGGCAATGAAGTGTTGGCCACTTATGGTCATCAATGGCATCTGCGATATTTCGAAAAATATCCGCACCGGCGACTTGCCCTTGTTGGCCGAATGCAATGTCTCCAGCTTCGATTCGAACGTTGTGGCGGCGCGTTCCGGCGTGTCATCGTATTTTTGTCTGCCGGTAAGCTTTCCAATCGTTCGCAGTGCACGGGGAACGTCGGCGAGCGTACCAATTTCCATCACAAATACATTGACGCCAAGCGATTCCAGGCGGGCGATGTCCACTGGCCGGGTGCCACCTTTCCACGCCAATACCAAATCAGGCTTCAGGTCCAGCAAGGCTTCAAACGACACACCCGCTGCGTCAGCTACCTGCGGCTTTCTTTTCGCTCCTTCTGGAAAATTACTATAAGCAGAGACACCAACCAGCTGTTCATGTGCACCAGCGGCATAGACGAGTTCGGTCAACGAGGGTGCCAATGTGACCACACGTCGAGCCGAACTCGTTATTAACTTGGGGCGACCTGCATCGTCGTACATTGGCGGTGTCGGCGTTAAAGACGCCGCAGCAGCGGATCGCGTCATCACGACCAGCGCAAAGAAGGCGATTGCACCGAACCACCTTTCCAGACGAAACGGCATCAGGCTGCCTGGATCACTTCCTTCAGGGCGACACTGTGAACCGCTGCTGCCAGCGCACGCCGTTTCTCATACGCCTCGCGCGCGATCGCCACATCTTCCAGAAAGTATGGAAGCTCCCGCAAAGTAATCGCCTGCGCCGCATCTACCAGTGCCTTATCTGGATTCGGATGCATGTCTACCAGCAACATGTTTGCCCCAGCGATCACGCCCTGCGCTGCCACGTGAAAAACATCGAGTATTCCGTCCGGCGACGCGGCACGTATCCCCACGGAATGTGATGGATCAACGCACACCGGCATCCGCGTCAATCGGTGCACCACAGGCACATGGCCAAAATCGACCAGGTTGCGATGCGGGTCGCCAAAGTTGGTTTTCATGCCACGTAAACCAAAAACTATTTTTGTGTTGCCCTCAGAGGCGCAATATTCGGCTGCCATCAAGGACTCGTCGAGCGTGATGCCAAAGCCGCGCTTCAATAAAATGGGTAATGCCTGCTGGCGCCCCACCGCTTTGAGCAATTCAAAATTCTGCGTGTTGCGGGTACCGATTTGCAACATCACACCGGTCGGATGGCCAGTAAGCGCCAACGCAGCGTTGATTTCGTCTACATGCGCTTCACTGGTGACCTCCATCGAAATTACCTTGATGCCGTAGTTGCCAGCAAGCTCAAATACCCAGGGCAAACATTGGCTGCCCATGCCCTGAAACGAATATGGGCTGGTGCGCGGCTTGTAGGCTCCCATACGCGCGCAAACTTGGCCATGATCGCGCAGACAGGCAAACGTTTGCTCGACAAAGTCGCGCGTATCGACGGCATTGAGTCCGGCAAAGGTGTGCAGATTATCCTGCGAGAACGTGACACCGTTGTACGTGAAGCTGGTGTCGTGCTCGTCAGCCTGATGACGGCCAAGGATGCGAAGTTCAGTCGCCACGCTTATTCCTGTGTCGTTGTATGCTGGCGCCGTTCGCGCACAGCACCGGCAAGCTGGTTGAGCAGGATTTCGGTGTCAGCCCAGCTTATACAAGCGTCGGTGACAGAAACGCCATATTCCAGCGCCTTGCCCGGCGTGATGTCCTGACGTCCGGGGTTCAAGTGGCTTTCGACCATCACGCCAACGATGCGCTGATCACCGCCTGCGAGTTGTGCGGCGGTATCGGTCGACACCTCCATCTGTTTTTGGTACTGCTTGCTCGAATTGGCGTGTGAAAAGTCGATCATCACCCGTTGCGCCAACCCGGCCTTGGCTAATTCGTCGCAGGCCGCATTGACGCTCGCGGCGTCAAAATTTGGTGCTTTGCCACCGCGCAAAATGATGTGGCAATCCTCGTTACCTGAGGTTGAGAAAATGGCCGAGTGGCCCCCCTTTGTGACTGAGAGAAAGTGATGCGGTGTCGACGATGCCTTGATCGCATCGACCGCAATTCTGATGTTGCCATCGGTGCCATTTTTGAAGCCAACCGGGCAGGAAAGTCCCGAGGCAAGTTGCCGATGCGATTGCGATTCAGTGGTACGGGCACCGATCGCGCCCCAGGCAATCAGATCGGCAAAATACTGTGGCGAAATCAGGTCGAGATACTCGGTCGCCGCCGCCAAGCCGAGGGAATTGATATCGAGAAGCAGTTTTCTCGCCAGGCGCAAACCTTTGTTGATATCGTGGGTCTCGTTCATATCCGGGTCGTTGATGAACCCCTTCCAGCCGACGGTCGTACGTGGTTTCTCAAAATAAACCCGCATCACGATGGTCAGATCCTGCTCCAGTTTCAGTCTCAGCGCCTGCAGGCGGGTGGCGTATTCCATCGCTGCGTCATAGTCGTGAATTGAACACGGCCCGACGATCACCAATAGGCGGTCGTCGCCACGGTGCATGATGCGGTGAATTTCCTCGCGTGCGCGGTACACCGTTGAGGACGCCTGATCGGTCACAGGAAATTCGCGCATCAGATGTGAAGGAGGAGTCAGTTCCTTGACGCCGCGAATGCGAACGTCGTCGGTGTTATAGGCCATGTCACGCTCCGAGTGGACAACTTGCAGCTTGGGCTTCGAGCCAGATAGTTTGGTGTTTGATGGTGTCATATTAATTCCAGTCTTGCGTTTCACCCTGCCGACTGGCAAAAAAAAACGCCAGCTTCGAAGGCTGGCGGTTTTTAGAAATTGTGGTGCACTTACATTCTGCGCACTAACCTTTCTCCGCCAGAGGCATCGAAAAAGTGTAGTACCAGAAATAGAAAGCGCGGGTGTTCATGTACCGGATACTAGCAGGGAATTTGTGCGGTGCGCAAGAGGCGTGCTTTTGGCGTGTCGTGCTTTTGGTTGTAGCTTCAGCAGCTTGACATTGTCCATTAACAAATGTTAGCTTAAGTAGAAATATCAATTTAGCCCGCATTTGCGGGCGTGTTGTTGTCAAAAGGGGAGCCCTCATGTCGCGCCACCACTCGATTCCGATGCGGAGTCGCAGCCCCTTACTGTGCCGCGTTTTCGCCTTCGTTGCACTCAGCCTTTGCTGGCTGTCCCTCGCCCACGCCGGCGCGCTCTGGTTCAGCGACGCGCAGGGTCTGCACCGCATCGACGCCGACACCAACGCCGTCGTGCTGACTGTGCCCCAGCAAGGCGTCGTCGCACTCACCTTGAACCAGAAGGACAACACCCTGTGGGCACTGACGGCTGATCAACTAATCAAAGTCGACGCCAACGGGGCCACGCTGTTGCGCCTCGACTTGAAATCGCTCTCTACCAACTTCAATGCCGCGCGCAAACTGGCCCTCAATCCCAGCGACGACAGCGTGTGGATCGCCGGCGGCAACAACATTTTCCATCTCGACGCAAACGGCATTACCCTTGCCGGATTCGCCGCCCCCGCCATCGTGCAAGATATTGCCTTGGCACAGGATCAAACCCTGTGGGTGTTGGGCCGCAACCAGTTGCTGCATTATTCATCGCCAGGCGGGTTGCTCGGCAGCGCCAACCTGGCGGGGGAAATGCAGCAGACCAACTTTCTCGCGGTAGATGATGTCAATAGCGTATTGTGGCTCGGCGGCGCCAGGAAACTCTTCCAGATCGCACTTGCACTGCCGGTCCAGACGCGTCTGTCGCTCACCACCAGCGAGGTGATCAGTGCGTTGACGCTGGTATCCGACAGCGGCACGCTCTGGGTGGTGGGCCAGAGTTCATTGTTGGGCTTTTCCAGGAGCGGTGTGGTGGTGGTGCAAACCAGCTTCACCGCAAAAAACCTCGGCAATCCCCAGACCCTCGTCGCCGACGCACTCAGTCAAAGCCTGTGGCTGGGCCATGAGAAAGGCATCAGCCGCTTCGGTACCGCCGGCCAATATATTGTTACCCTTCCGGCCAGCGTCAAGGTGGGTGCCATCAGCACCGCACCGTCGGGAATTGTTCCCTTGCTCACGCTCATCGCGCCTGCGGATAAGGCACTCATCATCAACCCGTTCACCCCCATCAGCCTGCATTACGATGCCGCCTGCTTCGGCCAGCCGTGCAACTATCCGCCGAGTGTGTTTGCGGCTTATATGCTCACCGCCACGCTGAACGGGCAGTTGATCGGCAATGCGTTCCAGTTTGATGCCGGCACCATTAATGCGATCTACACCCCGCCCACGCGCTATGCCGAAGGCGTAAACAATTTCACGGCCACTGTCACCGACAGCGCCGGACGGCGCTCAAAGACGCTCACGTCGCAGTTTATGGTTGACACCACCCCGCCCAACTTTCTGAACGTGAGCCCGGCCAATGGCGCGGTGTTCCTAATCCCCAACATCGCGCTGCAGGGCAGCGTTGATGATGCCCAGGGACGCGTTTTTCTGGACAACTATAGTGGTGCCACCGTCAGCGGCCCCAACCCTGCAGGCCAGAATTTTAGTTATCCGATCACACTCAGACCCGGTACCAATCTGTTCCGCCTCACTGCCACCGACCCGGCTGGCAACACCAACCCGCTTCCAATCAACTTCGTCTACAGCACCCTCACACTGAGTATCACCAGCCCCGTCAATGGCGCGACGGTTGATACCAACAAGGTCACGGTGACGGGTACTTTCTTGGGGGCAAGCAACCCGGCCATCACGGTCAACGGTGTGACTGCCATCATCAGCGGCAACAGCTTCAGCGCTGCCGATATTGCCCTGCGTGCAGGCAGCAATACGATCACCGTCATCGGCACGACCGCAGCCGGAGCCACCGCCACCCGGACGCTTACCGTCATCAGCACGGCACCCAGCATCGCCATTTCCAGCCCGAGCAACGGTGCCACCATCAATGGCAATAGCGCACTCGTTAAGGGGCAAGTCCTGGCCCCCGCCAATTCCGGGGTGACGGTGAACGGCGTGGTCGCCTCTGTAGACGGTTTCAATAATTTCTATGCACTGGTTCCCGTCGCACAGGGTGCCAATACCATCACGGCTACTGTGACCGGGCCCAGCGGCGCGACGGCGACGCAGAGCGTGACGGTGAACGCCTCGGGCCAGGCGCCCGTCATCGCCGCGAGCGCCGACCCAACCGCAGGGCTGGCACCGCTCACGGTCAATTTCACGGTCGCCAACTCGACTCAAAGCGCGGCCACCTTTACCTTCGAAGGCAATGGGCCGTACTCGTTGCCAGCGGGCGGCACTTCGACACTCTCGATCACCTACCCGACGGGGGTATTCACACCCACCATCGTGGTAAAGGATGGTACAGGGAGCGTTAGTACTCAGCGCTTCGTGATTGAATCGCGCGACGCAGCCACTATGGATCAGTTGTTCAAGGCGATCTGGAATGGCATGAACAATGCGCTGATGGCAGGGGACAAAGTAAAGGCCCTAACCTACATGAACGTTGGTGCCAAGGCGAAATATGGACCCGTATTCGATGCGCTGTTGCCGTTCATGCCGGAGATTGTCGGGTCTTATTCGCCTTTGCAGCGCGCGAGCATTTCCTCGGCAATCGGCGAATATGCGATTCGGCGCGCTAGCAATGGCGTGCAAAAGATTTATCTGATTTACTTCCTGCAAGGCGGTGATGGCGTGTGGCAAATCGATGAAATGTGAGGACGAAAAGATGATGAATCCCGGAAGATTGTTGCATTGCGTTCTGTTGGCCTTAGCCATGTTGCCGCTGCAAGGTTGCGCGAAGGAATATTCGGCGAAGGCCATTGAGGGATGGGTGGTGGATGTCGATAGCGGGCAACCACTGGAGGGCGTGGCCGTCGTTGCGCATTGGGAGCTTAATTATGGCCTTGAAGGCGGCGCGTCTTACCAGTTGAACATTATGGAAACCGTGACCGACAAGAACGGTCGATTTACGTTTCCCGCTTGGGGACCAACGGAGATACCGAAAGAGCTACCCTCTGAAACACGCATGAAGAACAATGATCCAGAGATTATGTTTTTCAAGAGTGGGTATCGGACTTTGGAAATACGAAACGAGAGGCCCATTGGCTCGATGAGCGGTCATGGTTCATCAGTTCGAACTTCGGACTGGAATGGGAAAAGCGTTCAGCTCAGAAAGCTTGAAAATTCACCGAAAGAGTACGCGTTCCTGCTCCCAAATCTCTATTTTGTTGAATTTGGTAAAGATTGCGAGTGGAAATATCTGCCGAGGATGATTGTGGCGATAAGCAAAGAACAAAAACGGCTTCGGGAACTAAAAATTAGGTTCCCTAAAATTGATTTGGAAATCAATAGTCTTCCGCGTCAAGGCCAATGTGGTTCTGCAAAAGAATTTTTTGAGGAATATCTAAAGTGAAAAAATTTTTCAACACCCTCTTTTTATTGGTGGTGCAGACCCATTCAATCCTCGCGCTTGCTTACAACGAAGAGATCACGCACCCCGTTCTGTCTAGAGCGGCGGTGAACAAATCTGCGCTTGCAACTGACCCTTTACTTCTGCCTAATTTGGGCCTGTTGCCATTTGGGCTGAATCAAACGTTGGGAGGGTTGACAATAGTGAGCCAGTTCATGACCGGCGCGCATGACGAAGATATTGGGAAGCGATCACTCAATCATTTTTATGATCCATTTTATAACCGGCCTTTGACTGTATTGTTTAAGCTTGGTGAAAAATCCCCAGATTGGGCGCTCGAAGACGTCAACAACTTCTCGGAGCAGCTATACTCTTACAAGGACGCGAGAGATTCGTTCTATCGCGCGCTTACGTACAATGATCCGAACACCGCCCCCTTCAATTCCACTATAAGGAATGGCAATTGGGGACTAACCTTTCAGGAGTTGGGCCACGTCATTCACCACGTTCAGGATATGGCCCAGCCACAGCATGTCCGTAACGACGCGCACTGTGACCTTGGGTATATAGATTGCGTCGGCTTTTACAATCCAAGCCTGTATGAAGCGTATACGAAAACGGAAGCTAGTAAGGCTGTAATAACCTTCGCTGATTTGGGGCCAGGAAACGACCCAGTATTCCCCAGTTCAGGCAATTTCAAGACCCCACGCGATTTCTGGAAGAACGGCGCAGGCTCGGGCTTGGCGCAATTCACCAACCGCAATTTTGTCAGTCAGGGCACCAATTTTCTGGTGGGTTTCTTTGGCAACAATGTCACCACGGCAAAATACCCTCTGCCTACCCCAGGAACGCCAGCTCCCTACTCGGTCGACGTACTCTACGCAAGTCAGAATGTGCCAACTCCCGACGGGATAAAGGCACTGTGCAGCGATGTGTCGATCAATTGCACGATGACCATGTATCCGAGCGCTCTGAGCCTGAAAGCGTCCACGCTTTCGATCTTTGACCAGGATATACAAGCAAAGGGCGTCTCGGTGACCTACGACGATGGCGTCAGTACCTCAACCTATTCGTTAGGCAGGCTGTTCGCGCTGAATCGATTTAATTTTGACGATGCGCATTCGATATTGATTCCCAAGGCCGTCGGTTACTCCGCTGGCCTCATTAATTACTTCTTCCGCGGCAAACTCGAGATCAGCGCCCCCGACGAAGTCATCTACGGCATCATCGATCCGACGCAGAAGGACAGTTTCGCCCAGATCAAACTCAAGCTCAAGAACACAACGCCGAATGAAGACATGACCGGTGGCACCTTCGTGGCGATCGCCAAATTCCATCGCAATGAGTGTTACCGGTCGGATTTGACCGGCGAAGCGGGAGCACCGGGCATCGACATCGTGCGTTGCCGTAGCCAATTCGAGGAGATCGCCCTGTCCGCGCCCCAGAGTGTGACACTCGTCAGCGGTGCGAACCCACAAGCGTTTAACTTCGACTTCAGCCAAAGCCCGATTCCGGTCAATGCGACCGACCTGTTTCTCCAGGTTGTCTATCGCGGCAAACTTGGGGATGAACTGGACGCCGTGGTGGTTACGACAAAAGATCTATTCGAGCCCACCCACATTGCCTACCACAATGGCACCGACGTGACCCAACTCAACGATGTCTATTACCCCTGGCAGCAGATCGTGACCGGGGTTAACGCGGGCGATCCGAGATTCGATCTCGTCGACTTCGACGGGAGTCACACCTACAACCCGCTATACGACTGGCGCGTCGAACCCACCGATTGGACCAACGTGCGCATCAGTTTCGCTGGTCCCACTGTGTTCAAAGTCGCGACTATCCCATCGTTGCCGAATGGCCGCTTCGCCCGCATGACGGTCTTGACCGACAAATCGTTTCTGAAGTTTTATCCGGACCAGTACGAATTCTCGCCGCCTTCCGCCTTCAACCAGGTAAACGATGCGGGCACCATCTTTTTTGTTACGGCCTCCCAACTCTTTCGCGGCGCTTACGTGACCGTCGCGCGCATTATCGTCTCCTGTATCCCGACCGGTAGCTGTAACGGTTCGCTACGCAGCATTCCGACCAGCATTGTGACTGACGCTCTGGTTCCCATGCCGGTCACCTTTCCCTGATGAGATCGCAGATGGCGCTTGCAACCGTGACCGGGAGCGCCGTGAGGGAACAACCATCAACGAAAAATGTACGGTAGATGGCACATTCATTAATGGACACCGAGGAGAGCAACATGTTCAGGACACGAATTTTCGGCAACGTTGTCGCGATCACACTGGCAGTCTTGGCAGGCGCCACTGTCAAGAATGTCGCATGGGCCGATTCGCAGGGCGGGACTGGCACGCGAGAGCCAGCAGTTATCCGGGCGGACGATCCAACCGCGCGCGCGTCTGCACCAGCAAAGGAAGGTGCCCAGATCAAGCCTGAGAGGCGGGAATTGATCAAGGTGGAGCGCTACGTTCATCGCGACAAAGAAGGCAAGGCGATTCCCGGCATCGATGCGCTTGGAAAGCAACAGCCAACTGCCCCGAATCAGCCGCAGAGCGCCGCTGGCGAGCCGAACGGGAATTAATCGGCGGGAAGGCAGCGCAAGCATGCGGGTAACGGCAGTTGGGCGGATGTGAATGATGCTTCACCGACCATGGCAATCATAAATATCAGTCCGTCGGCCTCTGTGGTGTAGACCGAGAACAAACCGTCTACCCACGACCTGCCCCCACAATTGCGGGCCGGCGCGTGCCTGTGCCAGCATTCTTTAATCGCCGATAGTTGACATGGCTCCCAGCCCCCTTTAAAAAGGGAGGGAACGAACACCACATCACTTTGAATCGCACCCGCTGCGGAAAGACTGCGTAGCTTCTACTTGCGATAGACAATCCCAAGCTTGTTCTTGTAGCTTCAGTAGCTGTCGCTTCAGCAGAGGCGTGCTTTTGGCGTGTCGTGGTTTCATCATCTGTCCGGTTTTGTTGCCCGCAAGCAGCGCAGCGTATTGCGGGGCCAGTGCTTGATGAATCCCTGGATTGCACTGCATTCGGGGTTGATGCCAAGTCTCGGTGCGAACCAGATTGATTCCAAATATCGTTGCCGCTGCGCCGCCAGAGGCACTACCCATATTCCCAAAGACTAACCTGATCCGAGTCAGGCAGCACTCGCCTTGAACACCAGCGCCGCTCCGTTATTGCACCAGCGCTGCCCGGTCGGCTGCGGGCCATCGTTAAACACATGCCCATGATGACCACCACAGCGGACGCAATGGTATTCGGAACGCGGATAGATCAGTTTGAAGTCAGTTTTTTTCTCAAATACGCCGGGCAGGGTCGTGAAGAAACTGGGCCATCCGGTGCCGCTGTCGAACTTCATTTCCGAGGTGTAGACCGGCAAATCGCAACCCGCGCAGTGGAACACGCCTTTGCGCTTCTCATCATTCAGGTTGCTTGCAAAGGCGCGCTCGGTGCCTTCATCGCGCAAGATGCTGTACTGCGCGGAGGAGAGGCGCTTTTTCCATTCGGCGTTTGGCAATTGCATTTTTTCGATCTTCATAGGCGATTGGTTGGCTTGTTGAAGGGCTATTTTGACTTGTTCGGCCGTAGGTGCCTGCGGTCGCCCTTGCGCGTAAGAAGCTTTGGCAAACACTTGTGACCCGGCGGAGGCGAACAATCCTGACAAAAATGTACGACGTTTCATACGGTAACCCTCAGTTGATATCTGCTTAGGTCGCTGATTCACAAAAAAGTTTACGAACCAAAAGCAATTTTGGATGCGGCCCGTTCAGTCGCACCGTGTTCAACCGGTGCCGCCGACGGTCAGTCCCTCCATGCGCAAGGTCGGCTGGCCCACACCCACGGGAAGGCTTTGTCCTTCCTTTCCACAGACACCGACTCCGCCGTCAAGTTTCATATCATTGCCGATCATCGAAATATGTTTGAGCGATTCGATGCCATTACCGATCAGCGTGGCACCGACGACAGGGTAGGATATTTTTCCATCCTCAATCATGTAGGCTTCCGACGCCGAAAACACGAATTTGCCGCTGGTGGTATCAACCTGTCCGCCGCCGAAATTAGCCGCATACAGACCGTGCTTCACACTGGCAATAATTTCCTCAGGGGTTTTATCGCCATTAAGCATGTAGGTGTTGGTCATACGCGGCATCGGAATATGCGCATACGATTCGCGCCGCGCATTGCCGGTCACCGGTGTATTCATCAACCGCGCATTGAGTGAATCCTGCATATAGCCTTTCAGGATGCCATCTTCAATCAGCACATTGCGTTGTGTGATGTTGCCTTCGTCATCGATGTTGAGTGAGCCCCGCCGGTCGGCAATGGTGCCGTCATCAATCACCGTGACACCTTTGGCGGCGACCCGTTCGCCAATGCGCCCGGCAAACAGGCTCGAGCCCTTGCGATTAAAATCGCCCTCCAGTCCATGGCCCACCGCTTCGTGCAGCAGAATGCCTGGCCAGCCCGAGCCAAGCACCACCGTCATCGGTCCTGCGGGTGCCGGCTTGGCATCGAGATTGATCAGCGCCTCGCGTACGGCACCTTCGGCGTAAGTCTTCAACACCTCGTCGGTGAAATAGCGGTAATCATAGCGTCCGCCACCGCCAGTGTGTCCCTGCTCCCGGCGTCCATTCTGCTCCGCGATGACGGTAAGGCCAATGTGTACGAGCGGTCGTACGTCAGCGGCCATCACGCCGTCGCTTCGTGCGACCATCACCACATCGTATTCACCCGAAAGCCGACCCATTACCTCTTTGACACGCGGATCAATGTTGCGGGCAAATTGTTCAAGCCGCTCGAGAATACGCACCTTGTCGGCATCGGAAAAAGACGAAACCGGATCGGTCGGCGTATACAGCGCACGACCAGCTTTCGATTGCGACTTGGCCGCCTTCGCCTTACCGTCAGCACCGGCACGTGCGATGCTGCGGGTGGCGGCTGCCGCCGAAGATAATGCGGCATGGCTGATGTCGTCAGAATACGCAAACGCGGTTTTCTCACCTGACACCACGCGCACACCGACGCCCTGGTCGATACTGAAGCTGCCCGATTTGACCCTTCCCTCTTCCAGGCTCCAGCCTTCCGAACGCGAATACTGGAAATAGAGATCAGCGTAATCGGCATCGTGGGTGAGGATTTCGTCGAACACGGATTCGATGGCGGATTCGTTGAGCCCGTATGGGGTCAACAAGGTGGCATGGGCGGTACTGAT
>JBKJVA010000274.1:0-4731 GCA_046589675.1 Usitatibacteraceae bacterium | reverse complement strand
TGGTTTCTCGAACAGCCAGCGGAGCTTTTGCAGGTTTTCAGGCTTACCGATTTCTTCAAGCGGAATCACGTCTTTGCGAGACGGCGCGCCGGTAAAGTGCGTGTGAATTTCGATGCGAAGTCGATCACTGACGACCAGCAGCGGCGGGTTATCCAGCGCCAGTGCGTAAGTCATCAGTTGCTTCAGCGCCGCGTCCAGATTCGCATCCGGCGCTTTGTATTCCCACGCAAAGTTGTGGCGCTTCCAGACATCAGCCCAGCCGCGCCCTGCACCGGTTCGCTTTGCGCCGCGCTCGAAGCAGTAGTTGACGGGGTCGCTCGGTTTCTCGACGCCGAGCAATTCGCACAAGTCGAGGAAATGCGCCTGCGCCCCGGCACGCTCGGAGAGCTTGTTGTCTTTCCACTTGGTGATGAAGTCGGCGGGTGTCATTTTTCTTATAGCGGAATCATACGGCACCACTCTCGATTGCAATGTACTAACGAAACACTAGCATCGGCGCGGGTCACAGGCAATAAATGTCCTGGAAGCTGCGCCAGTGCTTGATCTACGTTGGCATGTGATCCCAGAAAAAAATCGGCCCGGAAAATCCGGGCCGCATCAAACTCACTGCAAAGACTCTAATTGTTAAGCGCCGATCATCCCGCCATCGTTGCGTGTAATGACAATGGTCGCCGAGCGTGGGCGGCTGGTTCCGCCGTCGGGCCAATTGCTGCCGTAGGCTCTGGTCGTAAAATTGGGGGCGGTGTCTTCACCGGGATGCTGGATGTTCACAAACAGCGTTTTCCCGTCCGGTGTTTCGGCTAAACCAGTGATTTCACATTCCTTCGGGCCCACCAGAAAGCGGCGCAAGTTTGTCTCACCCAACGGTTTGCCGACATAGGTGTCGAGTGTGCGGGTGGTGACACCATCAGTGATCGTGATCGACTTCTTGCCGCCGTCGCCCACTACGCCGGGAATCGAGGCCAACATCATGCAATTGGTGACATCCGTATAAGCGCCATCGTCGGTTTGAATCCAGCAGATCTTGGTGGCATTGCTGAACCAGAGTCCATCGGGGCTCGACATGTCGTTATTGGCGGTGAGTGCCGAAAGATTCACATTGGCCGCGTCAGTGCCCGCGCGCGTTGCGAACAAATAGACATCCCACTGGAACGTCGTCGCCGCGACGTCGCCCTGCGCTTCCTTCCAGCGGATGATGTGCCCATTCGGATTTCCGCGCTGATTGACATTATTGGTGCGCATATCATTGTAGAAGCGGGGGTTGGCCGCGTCGGCCGTGGCCACGGTGCGCTGTGAATTGTTGGTAAGGGTGAGATAAACCTCACCATTGAGTGGATTGACGGCGCCCCACTCAGGGCGGTCCATCTTGGTGGCGCCCGCCGCATCGCCAGCGAGTCGCGTATTGATCAGTACGTCTGCCTGGTCGGCAAATGCGTAAGCGGCGTTGGCAGCGGTAATCCCATTGAGGCCAAAACGTAGTTCAACCCACTGCCCATTTCCATCAGTATTGAATTTCGCCACGTAAAGCCGACCATCGTTCAAGTATTTGTCGCCAGCGGCGAGGCCACGGTTGACATCCGCTGCATCCCAGTTTGCGGTAGAAACGTACTTATATACATACTCTCCGCGCGAATCGCAGCCCATGTACCAGACCAGTGGCTTGCCCGCCACGACTGGACCCAGCCATGCGCCTTCGTGCGAAAAACGGCCCAGCGCGGTACGTTTTTTTGGTGTGGAGGTCGCATTGAACGGATCAATTTCGACAACCCAGCCATAAGTGTTGGGCGCGTTGCGATAGTCGTCGCTGCCATTGGCGGAGGTACCAAGCTTCATTGCATTCCAACGCCCGTAAAGATTATCGGCAGTGTCGGGCGTGACGGTCGCCCACAGCTCGCGCCCGTTGCCTGTAACGCCATAGCGGGCAAGTGAGATCAGCTCCCTGGCGCTGCGATTGGGATTGTCGGTCGCCGTGATGCGTCGGAAGTAGCCTGCGTAGTTTTCTTCGCATGTGAGGTACGTGCCCCATGGCGTGTGACCATTGGCGCAGTTATTGACCGTGCCACGCGTTTTTGACCCATCGGGAGAGAATTTGGTGATCATCAGCGGCGAGCGTGAGGCCGGGCCGGAGAGCTCTATTTCGGTCAGCGTGTGTATGCGGCGATTGAAGGTGGATGCCCGATTGTAGGTGACTGCGCTTCCGTTGCGGTTCACTTCGATCACGCTCACGCCATGCACGAAAAATTCGCGCTGCACTTCTTCGGCAACTGTTCTCACTGCACTCACGATGGTGGCACCGGTCGGGTGCAAAAAGGCGGGCGTAATCGCCTCGTGATTCATCACCAGCAAACCACGGTCGCTGCTATTGGCGCTGAACTGATTGTTGGCACCCAGGCCAAGAAAATGCATGCCATCGTGATGGTCGCCGGCGCGTTGCGCAAAACTCGCAGCAGAGTCCGAACCGTCGTTACGATAGTCCCCAGCCGCCGCAGCGATTGGATCACCAAGCCGGTACAGTACCGAAACCGAGTAGCCGGCCGGAATCGTGACGGTGTCAGCCAGATTCTTGGCGACCGGTGAGAACCCCAGTGTGGGTGCGGCAGGCGGGGATACCGGCGGCGTCGACGCAGGTTGGTCGTCATTAGAACTGCTGCATCCGGCGAGCCCGAGCGCGCCGACGCCGCCAAACATGGCAACTGCGGTGGTGCTGAATCCGCCCTTCAAAACCTGACGACGCGACAGGCGCGCATCAAGTACGCTCGCGAAAGTAGGGTTATTGGAAAGGTTGGTATCGATATCGTCATCAAACGTGGTGCTAGTGATCGTTACTTTTGTCATGCTTGGCTCCTGGTAAGAAGCCATTAGTATTCAGAACCAAAGTGACGAAATCGTTAAATACACATGACAGGCAGGTGACAACATTGGAACATTTATCAGAAATTAATGAGAAGCGAGCGCTGGCGCTCCTTTTGGAGGCATTTTGCCCGGAAAGCCTCGACAGTGCTTACTCTACGTTTACGTATTAAGACCCATAGAAGTACGGACGGCTTCAAAGCGCTGCACGCTTAGAATGTCTTTGCGAGAATACATTATTGCCTCACACACGGAGAAGCCATGTTCAACGCCGGTCACGTTCTGCTTAACCTGTTTGTTGGCCTCATCGTCTCGATTTTCACGATCACGTCGGCACTTGCAAATTCAACGATGTTGTTGCCAAAGGCCAAACCCACGTACGCGGAATTGCTCGTCACCGCAGCGCCCGCCGACTGGCGAGCGCTTGATTTGGAAAACACGCTCTACATGGATTTGCCCAGCGGCCGGGTGGTGATCGAACTGAGTGCCGCCTATGCACCCGCGCATGCAAGCAACATTCGGGCGTTGGTCCGCGACGGTTATTTCGATGGTCTCGCCATACTCCGTTCTCAGGATAACTACGTCGTGCAATGGGGCGACCCGGAAGCGGAAAATTCGGCACCCGGCAAAGCGCGCCCCATGAAGCAAGGCAAAAAAAGCCTTTCACCGGAGTACACCCGTCCAATCGACAGCAAACTCGCCTTTACGCGTTTGCCCGACATCGATGGTTATGCGCCGCAGGTTGGTTTTTCAAATGGCTTGCCGGTGGGGCGTAATCCAAAAACCAAACAGACCTGGCTCGCCCACTGTTACGGCATGGTCGGCGCGGGAAGGGACAATGATGACCACAGCGGCAGCGGCGCTGAAATGTACGTCGTCACCGGCCACGCGCCGCGGCACCTGGATCGCAACATCACACTGCTGGGGCGCGTGGTGCAAGGCATGCCGCTCTTGTCTGTACTGCCGCGCGGCACCGCGCCGCTGGGTTTTTACGAGAAGGCAGAACAACGCGTGCCGATTAAATCGATTCGTATCGCTGCGGATGTTCCCGCTGCGGAGCGAACCAATCTGGAGGTCATCCGCACTGATACCAAGCTGTTCACCGCGTTGGTCGAAGCATTGCGCAATCGCGGCGGCACCTGGTACAAGGTGCCAGCCGGGCACATCGAGTTGTGCAATGTGCCGATTGCGGTGAGAGTGGCCAACTGATTTTCAGGTGCCAAGACGTTCGCCGACATGTCTAGCAGAGCAACTTGTCATTAAATCGAATCGGGCACGACCGCTAATTTTCGTAAAATAGCGATTCAAAAAATAATCGGAATATCTGGTGTTTTCGACCTTCGAAAAACTCGTTCATCCCTACCCGGAAGCCGCACCCGAGCCGACACCGAAAACGTTTCTCGCATTCATGTGGGCGGCGTCGAAGGGGCTGCGACCCTATTTGTTGTTGATGACGCTTTGCACCGCTGCGATTGGCGTGTTCGAAGCATTCTTGTTCAGTATGTTGGGGCAGGTGGTGGATTGGCTCGCCAACACGGAACCGGCCGCACTTTGGACCACACAGCGCAACAACCTGGCGTTGCTTGCCGCGATCCTCATCGCAAGTCCACTGGTGGTGGCGTTACAGGCGCTGCTGAAACATCAGGCGATGGCGGGCAATTTTCCGATGTTGCTGCGTTGGAAATTTCATCGCCTGATGTTGAGCCAGAGTTTTAGTTTTTATCAGGACGAGTTTGCCGGGCGCGTCGCCACCAAGGTAATGCAGACTGCACTCGCGGCGCGCGACGTGTGGATGATCGTGGCCGACATTTTGGTTTTTGTCGCCATTTATGTCGCCACCCTGATCCTGATTGTGGGCAGCTTCGATCTCTGGGTGGTAAC
>JBKJVA010000022.1:0-9429 GCA_046589675.1 Usitatibacteraceae bacterium | reverse complement strand
CACGGAATGTCAGCGCGCCTTCCCGTTCAACTTCACCGACGCAATGTTCATCGGCAGACCTGTGCCGGTATCGTACTCAGCTCCCGCCAACACGCCGATCTTGGCGATTTCTTCGGCGCTCTTCCGACCTTTGTAGACGGCGTACATGGCACCCAGCGCAAAATCGCGCCCTGAACCGATCGACCAGAACTTGTCGAACTCAAATACTTCGCGCATCGAATACACGCCATAAATACCGCTTGCATTGACGACCAGCGCGGTGAGCTGTGATGATTCATAGGGATCGTCTTCTTCCTCTTTTGGATTGAGGAATGCCTCCTCCTTCAGAATGGGGTGGATCGCACGAAAGCTCTCGTAAATTGCTTCGCGTCCATTAAATTTGAATTCCGGATGCTTCTTCAGCAAGGTTTCCAGTACCAACTGATGTGCTGCGCTACCGGCGATGCCAAAATAACTATCACCGTGCTTAAGTAATTTTTCGGGTGCGGCGTCATGCACGCTGGCCAGACGTGTGCAGCCAAATGTCGTCAGCGTATCTCCCGCAATCACGGCAACGCCGCCTTTTTTTACCACCACGATGGTTGTCATGGAAATCTCCCTTTTACTGCCTTACCTGACCGAATTGGTTATCAGTCCCATTTTAAGGAAATCCCGACACCGAAACCGCCAGCCGTCGTTGACTTCGCCACGAGGCTTCGGCACACTCACACGCGCTTGGCAATTTTTCATCTGGCACGTGCCCTTTGTGTACGAATCATAAATATTCATTTAAATCAGGAACTTACATGACGACTCCCATGCAATTCCAAGCCAGCGTACGCTGGCTCGCCATCGCTGGCCTCGCCAGCCTTGCCCTGCTGGGCTCCACTGCCGACGCCAAGACTTTCCGTTGGGCCAGCGCCGGTGACATCCTGACCATGGATCCACACTCGCAAAACGAGGGCCTGAATAATCCCATGAACGGGCACGTCTACGAGCCGCTTATCATGCGTAACGACATCATGGGGCTGGAGCCTTGCCTGGCAATTTCCTGGCAACAGATCGACCCGAGCACCGTACGTTTCAAACTGCGCGACAAAGTCACATTCCATGACGGCGCACTATTTTCGGCTGACGATGTTGTCTTCTCCATCCAGCGCGCGATGGAAAAAACCTCCGACTACAAGGCCTACATCCAGGGCATCAAGGAGGTCAGGAAAGTTGATAGCCTCACCGTCGATATCATCAGTAACGGCCCAAATCCGACTCTGCTCGATCAAGTAACGCAACTGCGCATGATGAACAAAGTCTGGGCGACCAAATTCGGGGTGTTGCGCCCGACCGACTTCAAGGCCAAAGAAGAGTCGTTTGCGGTGCGCAACGCTAATGGTACCGGCGCGTATATTTTGAAAACCCGCGAACCTGACGTGAAGACCGTGTTCGTGGCCAATTCCAACTGGTGGGGCAAGCGTGGCAATATCGACGAGGTGGTGTACACGCCGATCAAGTCAGACGCGACGCGGGTGGCTGCACTGGTTTCAGGTGAGATTGACTTGATTCTCGACCCGCCGGTACAAGACATTGCCAAGCTCAAGCAGAACAAGGACCTGAAAATTGCCGAAGGCAATGAAAACCGTACCATCTTCGTGAATCTCGACCAGGGGCGCGACGAGCTTTTGTACGGCAGCAAAGGCAAGAACCCCTTTAAAGACCTGCGGGTGCGCCAAGCCGTATTACTGACTATCGACGTGCCCGCGATCCACAAAACGGTGATGCGGGGCCTGTCGCTACCTACCATGTCGATGATTGCGCCGCAGGTGCGCGGCTATTCGAAGGACCTGGAGAAACGCCCCGCTGTCGATATCGATAAGGCGAAAAAACTGATGGCCGAGGCGGGCTTTGCGAAAGGCTTCGATGTCACCTTTGATTGCCCAAACGACCGCTACAAGAATGACGAAAAAATTTGTACCGCGATCGCTGGCATGCTGTCCAAAATCGACATCCGGGTCAAGTTGAATTCCATGCCCAAAGCGGTCTACTTCCCCAAAATCCAGAACAGCGACACCAGCATGTACCTGTATGGATGGGGCGTGCCGACGTTCGATTCGCTGTACACGCTGCAGGAAATCATTCGTACCCGCGGCAAAGGTGCCGATGGCGCGGCCAACTATTCCGGCTACTCGAATGCAAAGGTGGATGCGATCATCGAAAAGCTGAAAACCGAAATCGATTTTAAAAAGCGGGCCGAACTGACCAAAGAAGCACTGCTTCTGAACCAGGCCGACGTCGGGCACATTCCGTTGCACCACCAGATGATCCCGTGGGCGATGCGGAAAACAGTGAATACAGTGCACCGCGCGGACAATGCGCTCTATGCAATGTCGGTGATGATCAAGTAGCCGCGCAGTTGGTGGCGACGGACTTGCAATCACCCCCTCTCCCTCGGTCCTTGCAGGACGCGCTGCCCGTTGCATCGGGCAGCCTTTCCACGGGCACGGCGCGCGCGCCGCGAATTCCCCGTTACACCCTCCCCCGCGAGGGGGGAGGGGTTGGGGAGAGCGCAGCGAGGGGCCGGGGGCACGCTCACACGACGAGGCGAAAAATATGCTCCGTTACAAACTGACAGTCGCGCTTCTCCCTCTTCTCTTCGCCGCCTTCATCGGCACAAGCACCGCGAAAACCCTGCGCTACGCCACGCAAGACGAACCACAAACGCTAGACCCGCATTCGGCACAGCTCGCGGTGACCAACCGGCTGCTGATGAATGTGTACGAAGGCCTGGTCGGACGCGACAAAAATTTCAAGCTGGTTCCGTGGCTGGCGACGTCGTGGTCGCAACCGGATGCGCTGACATGGCGGTTCAAGTTGCGACCGAACGTGAAGTTTCATGACGGGGCTACGCTAACTGCCGACGACATCGTGTTCTCGATGGAACGCGTCCTGTCACCGAACTCACAATTAAAGTCAGCCGTCCAGGGCGTACTCAGAGCGAAGAAGGTTGACGATCTCACCGTTGACCTGATCATGCGCGAGCCTAATCCGGTGCTATTGAATCACTTGTTCACGTTTCGCATCATGAACAAGGCTTGGGCGATCAAGAATAATTCGGTCAACCCGCAAAACTACAAAGACAAGGAAGACACCTTTTCCTCGCGAAACACCAATGGCACCGGCCCCTTCATGTTGAAATCGCGGCAGACCGATGTGAAAACAGTACTTATCGCAAATCCCAACTGGTGGAACGCGGCAAGCCCGGAGCGAGGCAATGTCACCGAGGTAATCCTGCTGCCGATCAAATCGAACGCGACGCGCGCGGCCGCCCTGCTCTCAGGCGAAGTTGATTTTGTCAACGACCCGCCGCCGCAGGATGTCGCGCGGCTCAAATCGGTTGCGGACATCAAGATTACCGAAGGCCTCGAAGCCCGCGTGCAATATCTGGTGTTCGACACGTTTCGCGATGAACTAATTTATTCCAGCGTCAAGGGGAAAAACCCATTCAAAGACGTGCGCGTACGGCAAGCCATCGCCCACGCGATCGACATTCAGGCGATCAAATCAAAGGTAATGCGCAATCTTTCCCTTCCCATTGGCGCAATCATCACCTCCACCGACCAGGGCTACGCCAAAGACGCCGACAAACGCCTGCCGCTGGATCGTGTGAAGGCAAAGAAGCTCATGGCCGAGGCTGGTTATGCGAACGGCTTCGACGTCACCCTCGATTGCGGCAACAACCAGCCTGCTGCCGACATTTGCCAGGCTATCTCGCCGATGCTGGCGCAGATCGGCATCAAGGTAACGCCGAATATTGTTCTGACTTCAAACTATTTTTCCAAGCTGCAAAAATTCGACACGAGTTTTTATCTGCTGAGCTGGGGCACGCCGACTTCCGATGCACTTTCGACATTGCAATATTTACTACGCACCAATAATGGTGCCGATGCAGGCAATGGCGATGGCAACTATGGCCGCTATTCAAATCCGCAATTCGACAAATTAGTCGATGCGTTCAGGATTGAACCGGACATGAAAAAGCGCGACGCCATGATCCGCGAGGCGTTGCTGATCCTCAACGCTGATTTGCCGGTGCTACCGCTGCATCAGGCGGTCATTCCGTGGGCGATGCGCAAAAACGTCACGGCTATTTTTCCGCCCAACAACATTCCGTATTTTTTTCGTTTCAATATCAATTGAGGCGGCCCGAATTCGGCATGATGGTAAGCCGTCATGCGCACTTCAGGATGTTACAGGCGGGTTCCCCGCGCATTTTCAGCAATGCGAGTGATTGTCCTACGCGCATTTAGGAACTTGCCGATGCCGGGACCTCGCCCGATATCCTAAATTAAGTCTGGAATCGCTCGAAAGCGCATTCTCGCGCGGCTGCACGGCGATCATGTGCAACATACGTTTGGAGAGAATTGATATGAACAAAGACCAGATTAAAGGTGCCGTAAAGGTGGCTGAAGGCAAGATTCAACAAAGCGTCGGCAAGCTAACCGGCAGCAAAAAACAACAGGCAAAAGGCTTGCTAAATCAAGCTGCCGGCAAGACGCAAAAGAATTACGGCGATGCAAAGCAAGCAGCCAAGGACTTGGTCAAAGGCAAGTAAATTGGTGTTCGTTGAATGCCGACATTAACGTTCTGCGCATTCGCCACTGCCCTTGTTCGCCGTTGTTATTAGGGGGCACTGCCTTTCCCAATCGCCAATCTTTTGGTACGCTTGCGAATCTGCTCTTCGTGTCGCTTGCGACGTTCTGGCAAAACCAACCAGCCCCTGCAGATAAAGCATGAATTTTTAATCAAAATAGGAGACTTTATGAAAACCAGAATCATTGCAAATTGTATTGTGGCAGGCGCGTTGATGTTGCCAGTCGCGGGCTATACCGCCGATTCTCCCAAAACGTATGTAAAGGATTCGGTAATAACCACCAAAGTTAAATCCCAGCTAGCCGCGGAGAAGGCGTCAAGCCTGGTAAAGATTGAAGTGGATACAACGGACAAGGGTGTGGTTGTATTGACCGGTACCGCAGAAAATCAGGCCGCAATCGACAAGGCCGGTGCAATCGCAAAAGCAGTCAAAGGCGTTACCAAGGTTGAAAATAACGTCAAGGTCGCGAGCGACACGTCCACACGTTCAGTACAGACTAAAGCCGATGAAACCGCGCGTTCCGCCAAGATCAAAGCCGACGATTCTGCCAAGTCTGTAAAGACATTTATCAAAGACTCGGTCATCACGACCAAGGTTAAATCCCTGTTGGCTGCGGACAAGGTGTCGAGCCTGCTTAAGATTGAGGTGGACACGACTGCTACGGGCGTTGTCGTCCTGACCGGCACCGCAGACAATCAAGCTGCAATAGATAAGGCCGTTTCGATCACAAAATCAGTAAAAGGCGTTACCTCCGTTGAAAGCAGCATCAAGATCAAAGCTGGCGAGGCCGCCCAGCCAGTAAGAACGTTTGTAAAAGACTCAGTCATCACGACCAAGATCAAATCTCTGTTGGCTGCGGAGAAGGTTTCTAGCCTGGTGAAGATTGAGGTGGACACGACTGACAAAGGTGTGGTCGTGCTGACCGGTACCGCAGCAAACCAGACTGCGATCGACAGAGCCGTTGCGATTGCGAAAGCCGTAAAAGGCGTCACCTCGGTAGAAAGTAACATCAAGATTAAAGCCGACAAGTAACCCACAACAATTATGTCCAGCGGTATCGGATGTGCTCCCCGCACTTCCGATACCGACGCGTCGTCAGAACATTTTTGGTGCTCGACGCTATAGCCGCGATCAGCATCGAATGCATGGTGAATCGAGCGCAGTCGGCGAAACGCTGAAATGCGGTAAACATTCCTACGTACGGATGGCAACGGCTACATATCCAAGCTGATTACCGCACGATTGGAACCGCAAATTGAGGCATGGCACCTGATGAGACGCGGGCTGTGTGCTGACGCAGTACCAACCGGTTTCACATATCGCGCTGACCTCGTCGGGCGGCGCTCCAAATCCTGTCTTGAAAGCGTAAAAAAGATATAATTCGGCGCTGCCCACCGAGGCGACTCGATGGGCAATTTTATGTCCGGGTCCGACTTTCCCGAACACCTTGATGGACTGGCCCCGGTTGCGACCAAAAGTTGCTGGCTCGGGGATTTTCGAACAACCGGTGGGACCCCATGAATCGAAACAACACAGTTTTTCTCCTGACTTTAAGCGCCTTTATCTGCACGCTGTTTATTGCCGCCGCAGATGCGAAAACGCTTCGCTACGCAAGCCAGGACGACCCGCAAACGCTGGACCCGCATTCGGCCAATCTGGTGCCCACCAATCGCGTGCTTTCGCAAGTCTACGAAAGCCTCGTCATGCGCGACAAGAATTTCAAACTGGTACCCGCCCTCGCCGTGTCCTGGACTCAACCGGACCAGAAGACCTGGCGTTTCAAGTTGCGGCCAAACGTAAAATTCCATGGCGGTGAAGCCCTCACTGCCGACGATGTGGTGTTTTCAGTCGAGCGTGCACTCAGTCCGCTGTCGCAATTGAAGTCTTCCGTTCAGGGTGTGGCAAGCGCTAAAAAAGTGGATGCGCTCACGGTCGACTTGATCATGAAAGAGCCGAATCCGGTATTGCTGAACCATCTGTTCAATTTCCGCGTCATGTCCAAAGAGTGGGCGGTCAAAAATAAAACCGAATCTCCGCAGAATTACAAAGACCGCGAAGATACCTTTGCCTCGCGCAATACCAACGGCACGGGTCCGTTCAAAGTGACCTTGCGTCAGCCGGACATCAAGACTGTCCTGGTCGTGAACACGGAGTGGTGGAATAAGAGCAGCCCCGAAAAGGGTAATCTCACGCAAGTCGATCTGCTACCGGTGAAATCCAATGCGACACGCGCGGCAGCACTTCTTTCGGGCGAAGTCGATTTCGTACTCGACCCGCCACCGCAGGATATCGCGCGTCTCAAGCAAAACCCGAACGTTAAAGTCATTGAAGGCCGCGACGCACGCGTGCAATATTTAGCCTTTGACCAATCACGTAGTGAGCTGCTCTACAGCGACGTGAAGGGCAAGAATCCACTGAAAGACGTTCGAGTGCGTCAGGCAATTTCGCATGCCATCGATATCGAAGCCATTCGCGAGAAAGTGATGCGCAATCTGTCGGTGCCAATCGGCACCATGGTGACTAACGATGTGCGCGGCTACAGCAAGGATGCCGATAAGCGCCTCGCGTTCGATCGCGAAAAAGCCAAACAACTCCTCAAAGAAGCAGGCTATCCCAACGGATTTTCTATCACCCTCGATTGCGGCAATGTGCAGCCTGCCGCTGATATTTGCCAGGCACTTCCGCCGATGCTTTCACAAGTGGGTATTCGTGTCACGCCTAACATCGTGCCGCAGACCAACTATTTCCCGAAAATCCAGAAATTTGACACCAGCATGTATTTGCTGAGCTGGGGCACGCCAACTTTTGATTCTCTTTACACCCTGCAGGCCCTGCTGCACACCAATGGCGGCGAAGCATCAGGCAATGGCGATGCCAACTATGGACGCTATTCCAATCCGAAGATGGACCAGTTGATTACGCAAATGCGTACGGAAACCGATGTGAAAAAACGCGACGCCCAAATTCGCGAGGCGCTTCTGATCAACACCGCCGAACTGCCGGTCATACCGCTACACCAACCGTTAGTGCCCTGGGCGATGCGCAAGAATGTCGATGCTGTTTTCACGCCAAACAACGTCGCGTATTTCTTCCGCTTCAAAATTAACTAGGCTGTTGACGAGTCATGCTCGCATTTTTTATTCAAAGATTGCTCCAGGCCGTGCTGGTGATGATCGCCGTCGGATTTATTGCATTCTCGCTGTTCAATTTTGTCGGCGATCCGGTGTCGCTCATGTTGCCGCCGGAAGCAACCTCGGCCGACCGTGACGAGGTGCGCAAGAGCCTCGGCCTCGATCAGCCGTTCTATTTGCAGTTTGTCAAATTTGTGGGCAATGCCGTGCAAGGTAATTTTGGAATTTCCCTGCGCCTGGGGCGGCCGGTTTCACAATTATTGATTGAGCGCCTGCCCGCGACACTTGAACTCGCCATGATCGCTGCGACGCTCGCGCTGCTGGTCGGTATCCCGATGGGGGTGTTTACGGCCTTGAAGCGCGATTCATGGTTGTCCAAGTTTATTTTGACGGTATCCCTTATCGGTGTCTCGCTGCCATCCTTTCTCATCGGCATTTTCCTGATCCTCATTTTCGCGGTATGGCTCGGCTGGTTGCCTTCATTCGGGCGCGGCGATACGGTCGCACTGGGCGGTTGGACCACCGGCTTTCTGACGGTCAGCGGTCTGAAAGCACTGATACTGCCGTCCATTACGCTGGGATTATTTCAAATGACGCTAATCCTGAGGCTGGTCCGCTCAGAGATGCTGGAAGTACTGCGCACCGACTACATCAAATTTGCCCGTGCGCGTGGCCTGACCAACAACGCGGTGCATTTTGGTCACGCCCTTAAAAACACCCTGGTACCGGTGCTAACCATCGCCGGTTTGCAATTAGGCGGCATCATCGCCTTCGCCATCATTACCGAAACCGTGTTCCAGTGGCCCGGCATGGGGCTGTTGTTCATACAGGCGGTGCAGTTCGCTGATATCCCCGTAATGGCGGCTTATCTGTGCCTGATTGGCCTGATTTTTGTGTCGATCAATTTTATTGTCGACATGTTGTATTACGTCGTTGATCCGCGCCTGCGCGCCGAGCGTTCTGGCGGGGGACATTGACATGCAAAACAGAAATGTGAACTTGGGCCCCAGCCTTCGCTGGGGCGATGGAGCGAATCATGAATGATTCACTCCATCGTTTTTTTGACGGTGACGTCTGGTGGAGCTTCAAACGCCATCCGCTCGTTATCACCGCCGCGATCACGGCGTTGGTCTGGTTACTTGGTTCGGCGTTTGCGCCTTGGCTGGCACCGCACAATCCGTTTGATCTGAAGACAATCAATTTGCTCGATGCGTTCACGCCGCCATCGTGGATTGCCAATGGCAAGGCGCAATTTCTGTTCGGCACCGATGACCAGGGCCGCGATGTGCTGTCAACCATCATGCATGGCTCACGCATAACACTGCTGGTCAGTATTTGCGCCGTCATGCTGTCGATGCTGATCGGCATTTCACTCGGACTTGTCAGCGGCTATGTCGGTGGAAAGCTCGATGCGTTCATCATGCGCGTGGCCGATATCCAGCTCTCGTTCCCTGCCATTTTGATTGCACTTTTGATCGACGGCGTGGCGCGCGCGATCGTGGGCAAGGAGTATCACGACCAGATCGCAGTTTATGTATTGATATTCGCCATCGCCGCTTCGGGCTGGGTGCAGTACGCCCGCACCGTGCGCGGCTCAACATTGGTCGAGCGTAACAAGGAATACGTACAAGCGGCGCGCGTGATTGGCCGATCAAAGTTGGCCATCATGTTTTC
>JBKJVA010000228.1:0-2167 GCA_046589675.1 Usitatibacteraceae bacterium | reverse complement strand
CCCTCGAAAGCGCCGTTCGACATGTTTGAGCGCGATGCCAAGCGTGGTGTGAAGTTGTATGTGAAACGCGTATTTATCATGGAGGACGCCGAACATTTATTGCCACGCTATCTTCGCTTTGTGAAAGGCGTGGTCGATTCGAATAACCTGCCGCTGAATGTGTCGCGGGAAATTCTGCAGGAGTCCAAAGACGTCGATGCGATCAAAAATGGCAGTGTAAAAAAAATTATCGGCCTTCTCGAAGACCTGGCCGAAAATCAAAAGGAAAAATACACGACTTTCTGGAGCGCATTTGGACGCGTGTTCAAGGAAGGCCTGGGGGAGGATTTTGCCAACAAGGAAAAACTTTCCAAGCTCATGCGTTTCGCGTCCACGCACAATTCTGACGATGCACAAACTGTTTCGTTCGCTGACTATGTTTCACGTATGAAGGAAGGACAGGAAAAAATTTACTACGTCACGGCTGATAGCTTCGCTGCGGCAAAGAATAGTCCGCATCTGGAAGTATTCAAAAAGAAGGGCATCGAGGTTATTTTGCTCACCGAGAGTGTCGATGAGTGGTGGCTCGGCCAGTTTGAAGAATTCGAGGGCAAGAAATTGCAGTCTGTGGCGAAGGGTGATCTCGATTTAGGTGCGCTGGCGGACGAAGCCGAGAAGCAGAAGCAGGAAAAGGTCGCCGACGAGTTCAAGCCGCTGGTAGAGAAAATCAAGGCCGCCCTCGGTGACAAGGTGAAGGAAGTGCGCGTCACCCATCGCCTGACCGATTCACCAGCCTGTCTGGTGGTCGACGAGAATGAGCTGTCCGGCAATCTGGAGCGCATGTTGAAAGCCGCCGGGCAAAAAGTAAATGCCTCGCAGCCGATTCTGGAAATCAATCCTGAGCACGCATTGATCGGCAAGATGAAACTCGCCGACGGTGATGCATTCGCGGAATGGTCGCAGGTGTTGTTCGATCAGGCGCTGCTCGCGGAAGGTGGCCAGTTGGAAGATCCGGCAACGTTTGTGAAGCGCGTGAATAAGTTGATTGTTGGTGGCACGCAGTAAATGCGGTTCGCACGTCGTCGCTCTTGTTGAGGATTGGCCGTGACCGAATCGGTATCGGCTGAATTGCAGGGCGTGTTTGAACAGGAGCGCGGGGCTGCACGCAACACCCCTGCACGCGACGCCAATGCCGTTCTCGCGCAGGTGGTGCGTATGTATGCCCGGCTGGAGCGTGAGCAGAGTGCTGTCATTGCCTCGGCGAAGCTGGCGGTGGCCTGCGAACGCGGTTGCAATTACTGTTGCCATCAGCGGGTTGAGATGCGGCCGTATGAGGCCTTTGTATTGGCTGAGCATATTCGCGTCCGTATGACGGCCGCACAGCAGGTTGAAGTGAAGCGGAAATTAACCGCAAATCTGGCGTACATTGCACCTCTCGCGCCTTTGCAGCATACGCAGGCGGGCATCGCTTGTGCATTGCTGGTGAATGGTGTCTGCAGCGTCTATGAAGCCCGTCCCGCAGCGTGTCGAAAATATTTTTCGCTGTCGGTCGATACCTGTCGCACGGCGTTCGAACATCCAACCGAACCACTCAGCGGGCCGCTCGAAGACGACGCTCTGCGTCTTGCCGGAAATGCAGTTGCACTGGGCTATGCGCGCGGTGTGGAGGAATCCGGACGCGACGCCAATCGCTACGAGTTGCACGCCGCGTTACTCGACGCGCTGGAAAACCCAAAGTCAGCGAAGCGTTATCGCAATGGCAAAAAGGCCTTTGTTTTGGCGTGCAGTGATGGCAGTTAGCTATTGGACTCTGCAAAGCTGTTATTTGGCAGGCGTTTGTTGCAGCGCCCAGGCAATGTGTTCACGGACAAGCGCGGAGGGGTGGTCCTTGCGTCCCTCCAACGCGGCCATTATTGGTGTGCGAGAGTCACTTGTATCTGTTTTTGCCAATGCGTTCCCCAATGCAACAGCGATATTACGTAACCAGCGTTCGTGGCCGATGCGGCGAATCGGTGAACCCTCGAGGCGCCGCTTGAAATCCGCTGCGCTCCACAGGAAAAGTTCCATCAGGGTTACATTGTCGAGCCCATTGCGCACCGCAAAATCGCTTTCAGCGGTGACAGTGGCGAACTTGTTCCAGGGACAGACTAATTGGCAATCGTCACAGCCGTAAATTCGATTGCCCATG
>JBKJVA010000271.1:0-2604 GCA_046589675.1 Usitatibacteraceae bacterium | reverse complement strand
AAGCTCGCGTCCACCATTTTTCGTTTGCCAACCAAGCAAATGCCATGAATGAAAATCAGCAAAGTCATTGTCCTGAAACGGGCAGTTTTGCTCCATGACAAACACGTCGACGCGCGTAGCAGAAGCGGCGTACCAGTCGCGGATAGGCAGGTCGTCAAAGCGGGCGAATTGCCACAGCAACATGTCCATTCGGTACCTGCGACGACTATTTCGATTTAGCTAAATGCAGCCAGGTCTCGACGACCGAATCCGGATTGAGACTCATGCTTTCGATACCTTCATGCATCAGCCATTCCGCCAGATCCGGGAAGTCGCTGGGCCCCTGGCCGCAAATACCCACATACTTATTTTCCTTGCGGCAAGCAGCGATAGCCAGATGCAGCATGCGTTTGACGGCCTCGTCGCGCTCGTCGAAACCATCCATCACCAGTCCCGAGTCGCGATCAAGCGCTAATGTTAACTGCGTCATGTCGTTGGAGCCGATCGAAAAGCCATCGAAGCGCTTCAGGAATTCATCGGCGAGAATGGCGTTGGACGGAATTTCACACATCATCACGATACGCAATCCGTTCCTGCCGCGTTCAAGGCCAAAGCCCTTCATGATCTCAAGCACCGCGTCGGCTTCTTTGAGCGTGCGGACAAACGGCACCATCAGTTCCACATTGGTGAGGCCCATGGTATCGCGGACCATCTTCATGGCTTCGCATTCAAGTTTGAAACAATCGCGAAACGAGGTGGCCATATAGCGCGAGGCACCGCGGAAACCCAGCATCGGATTTTCTTCGGTCGGCTCGTAACGCGGACCACCGATCAGATTTCGATATTCGTTCGATTTGAAATCGGAAAGACGCACAATGACTTTTTTCGGCCAGAAGGCGGCGGCGATGGTCGCCACGCCCTCGACCATTTTCTTGACGTAAAAATCAACCGGGCTGTCATAACCGCGTGCACGCTTGGCGACCTGCTCCTTTAAATCCATCGGCAAACGCTCGTATTCCAGGCAGGCCTTGGGGTGGACGCCGATGGTGTTGGAAATAATGAACTCCAGGCGGGCCAATCCGACACCATCGTTTGGCAGTTGGGCAAAATCAAATGCCAACTCCGGATTGCCCACGTTCATGGCAATTTTGACTGGAATTTCCGGCATGTTGTCCAGTGCAACCGTCTGCACTTCAAAACCGACCTTGCCGCGATAGATATTACCGGTGTCGCCCTCACAGCAGCTCACGGTAAGATCTTCGCCTTCTTTGACGACATCGGTCGCGTTCTCGCACCCGACCACGGCGGGAACACCCAGTTCACGGGCGATGATAGCGGCGTGACAAGTGCGACCACCTCGATTGGTAACGATCGCTGCGGCGCGTTTCATGACCGGTTCCCAGTTCGGGTCGGTCATATCGGTGACGATGACGTCGCCGTCCCTGAACAGGCCGATTTCGGCAACATCCTTGATCACGCGGGCTGGACCTTGACCGACCTTGCTGCCGATGGCGCGACCTTCGGCGATCTTGTTACCTTGCGCGGTCATGCGATAGCGGGTGAGCGAATCGGTTTTCGATTCCTGCGATTTCACCGTTTCAGGGCGCGCTTGCAATATATAAAGTTTGCCGTCGCCGCCATCCCCATTTCCCTCTTTCGCCCACTCGATATCCATCGGGCAGCCGTAATGTGCTTCAATCGCCACGGCATATCTGGCGAGTTCTTCGGCTTGATCGTCGGTGAGTGAAAACCGCTCGCGTTCCGCAGGCGCTACCGGTTTTGTTTCAACAGACTTTCCTGCCGACGCGGAGGAGCCAAAAATCATCTTTTCGGCTTTGGTGCCCAGGCCGCGGCGCAACACCGCAGGCTTGCCGTTGTTCAAACATAATTTCGAAATGTAAAACTCATCGGGGTTGACGGCCCCTTGCACCACCATTTCTCCCAAGCCGTAGCTGGACGTAATGAACACCACGTCGCGGAACCCGGACTCGGTGTCGAGCGTGAACATCACGCCGGCAGTGCCAGTGTCCGCACGCACCATCCGCTGCACGCCTGCACTGAGGGCAACCTCGGCGTGCGTAAACCCCTGGTGAACCCGGTAGGAAATGGCACGGTCGTTATAGAGCGAGGCAAAAACATGCTTGGTCGCCTCAAGTACGTTGTCGATCCCTTTGATGTTGAGGTAGGTTTCCTGTTGACCGGCAAAAGAGGCATCGGGCAAATCCTCCGCCGTGGCTGAAGAGCGAACCGCAAACGACGCATCCGGGTCGTCCTTGGTGAGCTCGGCATAGGCGTCGCGAATTTGCTGCTCCAGTGCAGGCTGGAATGGCGCGTTAGCGATGAGTGCGCGGACCATCGCGCCGGTTATGGCCAATGCGCTTAAATCCTCGACGTCGAGTGCTGCAACTGCCGCGTTGATTTTCGCGGTGATTCCATTGTGGTTTAAAAAATCCCGGAACGCTTCAGCCGTTGTCGCAAAACCGCCTGGAACCCGTACCCCGGCTTGTCCGAGCTGGCTGATTAACTCCCCCAACGATGAATTCTTGCCACCGACGGTGGCGACATCTTGCTTACGGAGTGCGGATAAGGGCAAAACCAGAGGCAGTACAGAGGGGCTGGACATGG
>JBKJVA010000213.1:0-3817 GCA_046589675.1 Usitatibacteraceae bacterium | reverse complement strand
CGCGTCGAGCAACATACGATCCGTTGGTTGAAGTTCGATATCGTATTCCTTGAAATACGGCTTTTCGTCCTGATCGGGATCGTAGCGTTCAATGATGAATTTCATGTCGGGTCTCTTATGCCTGTCTCAACAATAGGGTTTCATTTCGAGATACTTTTCACGAGAAATTTGCCGGCCATTTGATCGAAGCCACTGCAGATTTCTGGTCTCAGATAGTTGGCTAGTAAGTCCGCGCCTTGGGCGGGATGGATTCAACGGTAAGCGGCTGCAGATTTACCGGCTTGTAATCGAGCTTGTTGTTTTCTTTATACCAAAGAGTGTGCTTAAGCCATGACTGGTCGTCGCGGCCGTTCACAAAACCAGGCCGATCATGGCAGTCCGCGCGATCATGCGCGCCACGCGTCTCCTTGCGCGCTTCGGCCGACACCATGGTTGAAACGGCAACTACGATCAGATTCTCAAGCTCCAACGCTTCGATTCGTGCGGTGTTGAACACCTTGGATTTATCCTTGATTTCCAGTTTCGCTGCGCGCTCTGCGACGATCTTAATTTTGCTGACACCCAGCTCGAGCATATCGGGGAAACGGAAAACACCACAGTGGGCTTGCATGATCTGACGCATGGATTCACCAACATCGTGTACGTTCTCGCCATTTTTCTGGTTATCCAGACGCGACAGGCGCGCGGCCGAATACGCGCCGGCATCTTTCGGTAAATCCATGTGCGTATTGTTTTCCTTGATAAACCGGATCATCGAATCGCCCGATGATTTGCCCATCACCAACAGATCGGTAAGGGAATTAGTGCCGAGACGGTTGGCACCGTGTATCGATGCGCAGCCACACTCACCTGCTGCGTAAAAACCAGGCACCAATGAATTGACGTTACCGCCCTTCGGTACCACCACTTCACCTTTGTAATTTGTCGGGATTCCACCCATCTGGTAGTGGCAGGTTGGCACCACCGGAATTGGCTCTTTCGTGCAATCGACGTTACCGAATTTCATCGCAATCTCGCGAATGCCGGGAAGGCGCTTGTTGATTACTTCCGGACCAAGGTGATCGAGTTTAAGCAGAATATAATCATTGTTCGGTCCTGCACCGCGGCCGTCCTTGATCTCGGTCGCCATGGCACGCGACACCACATCACGCGAAGCGAGGTCCTTCATGGTGGGCGCGTAACGTTCCATAAAGCGCTCTCCATCTTTGTTCAACAATATGCCGCCCTCGCCACGCACACCCTCGGTGATCAGTACACCGGCACCGGCCACACCAGTAGGATGGAACTGCCAGAACTCCATGTCTTCGAGCGGAATACCTGCGCGAGCCGCCATTCCCAAGCCGTCGCCGGTATTGATGAAGGCATTGGTGCTCGACGCATAAATGCGTCCCGCACCACCGGTGGCGAACAGCGTCGCCTTGGCGTGAAAAATCATCATTTCGCCGGTTTCCATTTCCAGCGCAGTCACACCCAGCACGTTGCCCTCGGCGTCGCGAATCAGGTCCAGCGCCATCCACTCGACGAAAAACTGCGTGTTGGCAAACACATTGCGCTGATAGAGCGTATGCAGCATGGCGTGGCCGGTGCGATCGGCTGCGCAACACGAACGCTGCACGGGTTTTTCACCGAAGTTCGAAGAATGTCCACCGAATGGGCGTTGATAAATAGTGCCGTTCTCATTGCGATCAAACGGCATGCCGAAGTGTTCAAGTTCGATCACGGCCTCTGGCGCGGTGCGGCACATGAACTCGATTGCATCCTGGTCTCCCAACCAATCGGAGCCCTTAATGGTGTCGTACATATGCCAGTGCCAACTGTCTTCGCCCATGTTTCCGAGCGAGGCGCCCACCCCGCCTTGCGCGGCAACGGTATGCGAACGCGTTGGGAAAACTTTGGACAATACGGCGACTTTCAAACCAGCATTGGACAATTGCAGCGCCGCTCTCAAGCCAGAGCCGCCCGCACCGACAACGACTGCGTCATATTTACGAACAGGAATTGCCATGACTTAATTGCCCCAGATAATTGCGACCGACCAGATCGAACATGCCATTAAAAACAGCAGCACCACAACCTGCAGCGTAACGCGTACACCGGCAAGCTTGACGTAGTCCATCAGCACATCCTTGATACCGATCCAGGCGTGATAGTAAACGGAGAAAAAAAATAGCAGGGCCAGAATGCGGAATAGTTGCGAGCCGAATAGTTCTTTCCATTCGGCGTAATTCACGCCGCCTTTGAGCATGAAAAAACCGATAATCACAATGCTGAACAGTACCATGATGACTGCAGTGACGCGTTGCGCCAGCCAGTCTTGCCACCCGTAGTGCGCGCCGACCGGAATCTTGTTGGTGCCGCTTACCATAGTCGCACTCCTACCAAAGCCGTTGCAATCAAGCCGAGCGCCAACACGATTCTGGCCGACGTCCTTGCCGACTCCAGCGACGTGCCGACGTGGATGTCGAGCAGCAGATAGCGAATACCGGCAAACAGGTGATGGAGATACGACCAGATGAAGCCGAGCGCGATCAGTTTGACGATCGGCTGATCAAAAATTGACTTCCATTGCTTGAATCCGTCTGCTGATCCGAGCGTGGTTTGCAACACATACAAAACTGCCGGGATCAGGAACAGAAACATCACCACGCCAGTGATACGGTGGAGAATCGATACTAAACCGGGCATCGGCAGGTGCAGCAGGTTGAGATCGTAATACTTGGGGCGCTGACGCGACGCTGGCTGCGGACTGGGCATGGCGGATACCTTTGTGGTTGTCTTTAGCTAGCAGCCTGTCGGACTTAAGGAATCGAAGCGAAAAATGAGATGGGCGCGGGCAGAATTTCACGCTTTTCGAGTCAATGGTTGTTCCATTGGCGCTGGAAAGCGGGGAATTATGCACCGGCCAGGTCATTTTGCAGCCGATTTCCCTTAAGTCCGACAGGCTGCTAGACACTTGAGAAGGCAAACGGGAGCTTCAAGCGAATGCAGAGTGAAAATTAGCTAACCTGTCAGCAGATTTTAATATGAAATCCACAGTGATGCATAGTGGATTGGCCGACACGCGGCGGAATCTTCGACTCGGCATCGGCAACACTGTAGTTTTACTAACGTACTGATTTATATATAGATAAAATTAAATTTCGTATAACGTTTTGTGCAAAAACATGCCAATATTTAAAAAATACATATGATATCATAATTTGATACTGTTAAAGAAATCAACCTGCAGAAACCCTTAACAATCTCGAATGCGCAATTCAATCAAATTTCGTGGTTACACCGCCCGTATCGATTACGACTCTCTTGACCGCATTTTCGTCGGCCGTGTACTGGGGATGTCTGAGCAACTGGTGTTTCACGGTGCCAGCGTCGATGAGCTCCAAGGCGATTTTGAATTCGCGGTCAATCACTATCTTTCGGAATGCGAGAAGGAAGGACGCCGTCCGGAAAAACCGGCGTCAGGCAAACTGTTACTTCGGTTGTCGCCAGAGGTGCATGCTGCAGCGAATGTTGCCGCAGCAGGCGCGGGCATGAGTCTCAATCGATGGGTTGCGGACGCGGTCAAACGAGCGGCAGCGGACTAGCAGCCTGTCGGACTTAAGAGAAATCGGCTGCAAAGTGACCTGACCGGTGCAGATTTCGCCGTTTCCCTGCGCCAATGGAACAACCATTGGCTTGAAAACCGTCAAAATCTGCCCGCCCCAGCTCAATTTTCGCTTCGATTCCTTAAGTCCGGCAGGCTGCTAGTTTTGCCGAAACCGCACTTTGCGATTGGTTGTAAATCAAGCCAGCTCGTTGAAGTACGAGTAGCCATTCG
>JBKJVA010000215.1:0-8815 GCA_046589675.1 Usitatibacteraceae bacterium | reverse complement strand
TCGCGCAAGGGGGCTTCTCGACATGGTCGGCTATGTTGATCGAGACGGTGACGGCTACCGTGAAAATCCTGATGGATCAAAGCTCGAACTGGAACTCGCGACCACACCCACGCAACGTGACAAGCAGTTCGATGAATTGTGGAAAAAAAGTATGGATGCCATCGGCATCAAGCTGCGTATCAAAAAAGCGCGGTGGCCAGATTTGCTTAAAGAGTCGCGGGCCGGAAAACTGATGATGTGGCAGCTAGGCTGGGGCGGGCCTTACCCGGATGCGGAAGCCTTCTTTGTCATGCTGTACGGGCCCAACAGTGGGCAAGCCAATCACGCGCGTTTCAAAAATGCCGAATTTGACCGGCTATTTGAAAAAGCGCGTGGCACGCCACCGAGTCCCGAACGCGTCGCCATTTACCGCGAGATGAATCGACTCTTCCTCGTCAATGCACCATGGAAGCTGGGCGGACATCGTATGCTTACGGACCTCTCGCATCCATGGTTAATTGGGCACACGCGTCATCCTGTTAATCGCGCCACTCTTCGGTATCTGGATATCGACCTCGAAATGCAACGCAAATTAAAAAAATGACAACCAACACAATTTTGATGCGTGCTCTTACGTTCGGTGCGACTTTGTTTCTGCTGACCGCCGGAAACACCTTCGCGATCGACAAAGTGAAAACCAGCCGCTTCGCCTTCCTTATTGCAGAGACCAGCTTTGATCCAGCCAAAGTGTCTGACCTTTATTCAAACATCATTAACGAAGCCATCTTCGACGCGCCGCTCACTTACGATTTTCTCGCACGTCCCGCAAAGTTAATACCCAACACGACCATCGCGATGCCGGAGGTGACCGATAGCGGTAAAACCTACACGTTCAGATACAAGCCCGGTATTTATTTTGCCGATGATCCAGCGTTCAAAGGGGCCAAGCGTGAACTGACATCGTATGATTACGCGTACAGTTTGAAGCGCTTTTACGATCCGCAATTGTCATCGCCGTGGCTCTGGTACGTCGAAGGCAAAATTATCGGCGGCGACGAAGCGATGGCGGCTGCCAAAAAGTCAGGCAAGTTTGACTACGACGCCGCTATCGCCGGTATTGAGACGCCCGATAAATACACTTTGCGAATCCGACTCAAAGACACCGACTATAACTTTGTCTACATTTTTGGTACGGTGCAAACCGGCGCAGTCGCTCGCGAGGTGATTGAGGCAAACGCGACCGATCCCGGCGCGCATCCGGTTGGTACCGGGCCATTTCGCCTGATCGAGTGGAAACGCTCGCACAAAATGGTGCTTGAAGCCAATCCCGGCTACCGCATGCATATATACGACGCGGAGCCGGGCGACAATGCAGAGACGCAGGAAATTTACCGGCAGATGAAAGGCAAAAAGCTGCCGCAAATACAGCGCGTTGAGGTATCTGTGATCGAAGAGTCTCAGCCTCGCTGGCTCGCCTTCGTCAATGGCGAAACCGATTACGCCAACGCGCCCAACGAATTTGCGGGCTATGCGTTTCCCGGTGGACAACTGGCACCCAATCTTTCCCGGTTAGGGATGCGCGGGCAACGATTCGTCGAACCTGATCTGGTTTACACCTACTTCAACATGGAGCATCCCGTTGTGGGCGGCTACACCCCAGAGAAAGTAGCGCTGCGACGCGCGATGTGGCTCGGCTACAACATCAACGAGGACATCAATGTCATTCGCAATGGTGGTGCGGTAAAAGCAGAGTCGCCCATCCCTCCCGGGGTGGCAGGGTATGACGCCGCCTTTCGAAATCCCTACAGCGAATACAATCCGGCTAAAGCGAACGCGTTGCTCGATATGTATGGCTACGTCGACCGCGATGGCGATGGCTATCGCGAGAACCCGGATGGCTCCAAACTGCTCATCGAGCAAGCATCTTCACCGGATACCACTTCAAAACAATTCGACGAATTGTGGCGGAAAAACATGGATGCGATCGGCCTGAAGATGGCGTGGTACAAAGCGAAATGGCCGGATCTGAACAAGCTATCGCGACTAGGCAAGCTGGCGATGTGGCAACTGGCCTGGGGTGCCGACTACCCTGATGCTGAAAATTTTTACCAGAATTTGTACGGCGGCAATATTGGGCAAAGTAACCGCGCCAAATTTAAACTCCCGGCGTTCGACAAACTCTATGAACAAGCCCGTCAGATGCCTCCGTCACCCGAGCGAAACAAGCTTTATGGTGAGATGGCACGACTGGTATCGGCCTATGCGCCGTGGATTCCGAACGTACATCGGTTACGCAGCGATGTCGTGCAACCCTGGGTGATCGGCTACATGAAGCATCCGATATTGAATGCGCCGTGGCTTTTTATGGATGTCGATGAGAGTAAACGACCGCAGCACTGAATTGGGGCGTCGTCGAGGGTAACGATATAATTACAGAGGTTTTTTCGTTGATAAATCAGGAATTTATTCCCTCTCCCTTGTCCCAGGGGAGAATCACTTTTAAACTCTAGCACTGGCGCACATTTTGAATGATTTATGCTCTGCAATGCCCGCCAAATGGCGATCTACATTTTATTTGTTCAGGAGTGTGATGTGCGTTGGTCGGTGATAAAAGTGAGGCCTTGTCGATGGCTGGGCGCGCTGGTTGTGGCCCTTGTCTTGTCGGCATTTCACCTTGCTGGGTCTGCGCACGCGGTCGAAAAAAAGACCTTGAAAATTGCCTTCCGCGCGGCGGAAACCGGTTTTGACCCGCAGAAAATCGAAGACCGCTATTCCGTCGGCATCAGTGAAAACATTTTCGATTCGCTACTCACCTATGACTGGCTGGCGCGACCGGTGAAAGTGGTGCCGCAGATCGTCGAAGCCGTTCCGACCGGCGAGGAAGGTGGCACCCGTTTCACGTTTCGCATCAAGTCCGGCATCTATTTTTCCGACGATCCTATTTTTAAAGGCAAGCGCCGCGAGCTGGTGGCCAAGGATATGGAGTACGCAATAAAACGCTTCCGCGATCCAGCCATTCGCAGCCCGTATTCGTGGCTGTTTGAAGACCGGATAGTGGGACTGGATGAATACGTCGCAACGGCCAGGAAAAGCGGCAAATTTGATTACGATGCGCCCATCGAAGGTTTGAAGGTACTGGACAAGTACACCATCACGTTCAAGTTGCGCGAGCCTGATTACAACTTCATTTATTTTTTCACGCTGCCTATAGTGGCACCGGTAGCACGCGAAGCGATTGAAGGCTACGCCAATGACACGATGGGCCATCCGGTCGGTACTGGCCCGTACATACTCAAGGAATGGGTTCGCCGCTCAAAAATTGTGTTGGAAAAGAATCCCAATTACCGTGGCCATAAACTCGATGTTCAATATGCAAATCCCGCCGATCCATGGGATCAGGGCGCCATAAAAAATCTCGGTGGCAAGACGCTGCCGCTGATCGACCGCATTGAAATCTCACCGATTGAAGAAGAGCAGCCGCGTTTTCTCGCTTTCATGAATCGCGAGCACGACTACCTTGAAGAAACCCCTGCCGTGTTTGTCCAGCAGATTCTTCCGAACGGTAAATTGTCGGCGGAAATGCAAAAACGCAACGTCAGTGTCTTTCGTGAAGAACAACCAGAACTGGTGTGGGATGCATTTAATCTGGAAGATCCCGTCGTTGGCGGTTACGAACCGACGAAAGTGGCGTTTCGGCGCGCGCTGGTGCTTGCGCATAATCGCGACCAGGAAATCGCGATCGTAAGGCGGGGTCAGGCGATCCCCGCCCATAGCGCAATCCCGCCCGGCATTATTGGGTTTGATCCAACCTTTTACACGGTCGAGCAGCAATACAATCTTGCGCGTTCAAAGGCGCTACTCGACATGATCGGTTATGTTGACAAGGACGGAGACGGCTGGCGCGATCTGCCGAATGGCTCGCCCCTGAAACTTACTTACAAGTATCGTTCCAACGAAGACTCGAGCCGTCAACAGGCGGAACTTTGGGCCAAATGTCTGGCTGCAGTCGGCATTCGCATGGACGCCGTCGCGGTACAGTTTGCGGACCTGATAAAAGACCGCAAGGTGGGCAAGTTCCAGATGTCCGGTATCGCATGGATTGCGGATTACCCGGATGCACAAAATTTCCTCCAATTGCTTTATGGTCCGAATACTGATATTTCCAACGACTCACGTTTCAAGTTGCCCAAGTACGATCTTTTATATTCGCAGTCGCTGAAACTGCCGGATGGCCCCGAACGCAACAAGCTCTACCGGGAAATGAATCGCCTCATTGTGGCCTATGCGCCCTGGCGTTTAGGCGTTCACCGCATTTTCAACCATGTCATCAACCCATGGGTACTCGGCTATAAAAAGCATCCCATTTTGTATACGAGCTTCAAATATCTGGATATTGACGCTGCCGCCCAAAAAGCGGTCATGCAGCAATAGCTTTTTGCTTAGATTTTTCACTTAGGGAGGCCCGATGGGTGCCTATATTGTTCGACGACTTTGGCAGATGATTCCGACACTCGCGGGCGTCGTGCTGCTGATATTTTTCTTGTTTAACTGGGTTGGCGGTGATCCCGCTCTGGTACTTGCAGGCAAGATCACCAACGCCGAGCAGATCGAAAATATTCGCAAACAGCTTGGTGTAGACCAACCCTACTGGTATCAGCTTTGGGTGTTCGTCAAACAAATTGTGACATTCGATTTCGGGCGGTCCTGGGCAACCAACGAAGCGGTGTCCAACATTCTGATCACCCGTGTCGGGCCAACGCTCACCATCATGATCCCCGTGCTGTTGCTCGAAACCATCATTGGTGTGATTCTCGCCATCGGTGTCGCCTATGTGCGCGGCACGCTCACTGACCGCGCGATCATGATGATTTGCACAGTTGCGATGTCAATCTCGTTCCTGGTCTACATCATCGTTGCGCAGTACATATTTGGCTTCCAGTTGGGATGGTTTCCGGTGCAGGGGTGGAGCGACAGCTTTACGAAAAATTTAATTACCTATGCACCGCTGCCAATTTTGCTGGCGGTATTTGTCGGGCTTGCGCCGGCGTTAAGGCTCTATCGCAGCTTTTTTCTCGATGAAGTGAATCAGGATTATGTGCGCACTGCACGCGCCAAAGGCCTCAGCGAAAAAACGGTGATGATGAAACACGTGTTGCGTAACGCGATGATTCCGATTCTGACCAACGTCGGCATTTCCTTGCCGGGTATTTTTGTCGGCTCTTTTCTGTTGGAAGTCTTCTTCTCCATTCCCGGATTGGGGCGCGAAATTTTAACCGCGGTGAATCGTTCTGACTTTCCCGTCATCAAGGCCGCCACTGTCTATCTGGCGGTGGTGACGATGTTGGTAAATCTTGGTGTCGACGTGCTTTACAAGGCAGTCGACCCACGCGTTGTGCTGAAATAAGGGGTTCCAAGATGAACGCTGTTCTGAATCACAACCCAACTGCTGCCCCGATTCATCAAGCATCTGCCGGCTTATGGACGCTTGCCTGGCGACGACTCAAGCGGGACAAGGTGGGCATGGTCTCATTGTTTGTCGTGGCTTTTTTTCTGCTGATGGTTGCGGGGTCGTACTCCGGCCTCATCGCCAAAAACTGGTCAAAGGAAGTCGGCGTCTCCTATGCCAACCCATCCTTTCTTGCCGGGGCCTTAAACCTCGAGGCCGCCAAGGTCGACACCAAGGAAGCTGCCGCCAAAATCCCCTATGTCGATCTTTCCGATATTGATCCATTGGCACCCCGCTATAAAGAATGGGAAGAGCGCACCGCGAAAATCAAAGTGACCGAAACGCCGCGCGCAGAAACGTTGCTATTCGGTGGCGATAAATGGGGGCGCGATGTCGTGCAGAAAGCGATCAAGGGCGCACAGACCTCCATTTTTGTCGGCCTGATTGCAGCATTTATCGCGACGATTATCGGCACCGTTCTCGGCGCGCTCTCCGGTTATCTGGGCGGCAGAGTCGGTGACTTCCTGGAATGGTTTTATAACGTCTTCAGTTCGATTCCCTACATCTTGCTCATTCTTGCCTTTGCAGCGGTATTTGCGGGTTCGCCGGCCATGGCAGACTTTCGGGGGGTGCCGATGGTGATCGCCATCCTCGGACTGACCGGTTGGACAGGTATCTACCGTTTGATACGCGCTGAATTCATCAAGCATGGCTCACGCGAATATGTAAAGGCTGCGGAGGCCATCGGGGCATCGCATAGCCGCCGCATGTTTGTGCATATCCTGCCAAATGTAAGCCATGTGTGTCTGGTACAACTCTCCCAACACGCGGTGCAGTTCATCAAGGCCGAGGTGATTCTTTCTTATCTCGGCTTGGGCGTGCCGGTTGATTCGGTTTCCTGGGGCACCATGCTCGCGGAGGCGCAGAGTGAGCTGGTGATCGGCAAATGGTGGCAATTGGCGGCAGCGGGAATCTCGATGGCGATTCTGGTGACAGCGTTTTCGATGCTCACTGATTCGCTGCGCGACGCGCTCGATCCCAAGATCAAATAAGCCCTAAGGCCCGCAAATGGAAAACATTCTTCAAGTCAAAGACCTCAACGTCAAGTTTCGTCTTGACGGCGGCAGCATCTTCGAGGCAGTCAAAGGTAGCACTTTCGATATTCCACGCAACTCGACCGTTGCGCTGGTCGGTGAATCGGGTAGTGGCAAGTCGGTATCAGCGATGTCGATCATTCGCCTGCTGCCGCGCGAGCAAGCCATCATTTCACCGGGGAGCGAAGTGTTGTTCAACGGCGAGAATCTGTTGAAAGCAAGCGATGCGCGTATGCGCGAAATTCGCGGCAAGGATATTTCTGTCATTTTCCAGGAGCCGATGTCGTCGCTGAATCCGGTGTTTACGGTCGGCAATCAGGTCTCCGAGGTGTTGCGCTTGCACATGGGCATGACCAAGTCCCAGGCGTGGACGCGTTCGGAGGAATTGCTAAACGAGGTGGGCATTCCGGAGCCAAAGCTGCGGATGAATTCGTATCCGCATGAATTATCAGGAGGACAGCAACAACGGGTCATGATCGCAATGGCAATTGCCTGCGAACCCAAACTGTTGATCGCCGATGAGCCAACCACGGCACTTGACGTGACCATTCAGAAGCAGATTCTCGATCTCATCGCGAAACTCCAGGTGTCGCACCATATGTCGGTGTTATTTATTACCCACGATCTTGCGGTAGTGGGTGAAATTGCGGACACGGTGGTGGTGATGCAAAACGGCGAAATAAAAGAGCAGGGGACGGCAAAACAGATTTTCGAGTCGCCTCAACATCCGTACACAAAGGCATTGCTGATGTGCCGTCCGAATGTGAGTAAGCGACCGATGCGCCTGCCGGTAATTGAAGATTTCATGGGCGCAGCGGGATTGCAGCCGGAGCATCTTGCGCAGAGGAAGCGCGGCTACACGCCAAACGATGAGATCGTGCTGGAAGTCAGAAACCTGTCCAAGCATTTTCAGTTGAAAGAAGGCCTGTTCAAAAGGCGCGATGTGCCCGCCGTGCGGGGCGCCACCTTCAAATTGGCGCGCGGCAAGACGCTGGGCTTGGTCGGCGAGTCTGGTTCGGGCAAGACAACGGTGGGGCTTACGCTGATGCGATTGCATGCTGCAAGCGGCGGCGAAGTTCTGTTTGATGGTGTCGATCTTTTAAAGTTGTCAGAAAAAGAATTCATGAAGTACAAGCGCCGTATCCAGATTGTTTTCCAGAATCCGTATGCGTCACTGAACCCGCGCTTTACGGTCGGGCAGATTTTGCTTGAGCCGATGATCATTCACAAAATCGGCAAGGACGAGCAAGAGCGCGTACAAATGGCGATGGCGTTATTGAAGCGCGTCGGCATGCCGGAAGTGTCATTCTACAAATACCCGCATGAATTTTCAGGTGGACAGCGCCAGCGCATCGCCATTGCGCGCTGCCTGACCATGAAGCCCGATGTGCTGATCTGTGATGAATCGGTCTCTGCGCTTGATGTATCCGTGCAAGCGCAAGTGCTTAACCTGCTGCAGGATTTGCAAGACGAATACAAGATGAGCTATATCTTCATCTCGCATGATTTGGCAGTCGTGAAATATATTTCTGACCAGGTGATGGTGATGTCAGATGGCGATGTCGTTGAAGTCGCCAACTCGGACGAGATTTATCTGAATCCGCAACAGGAATACACGAAGAAGTTGCTGGGTTCGATTCCCAAGGGCTGGCAGGAAGAGCAAGCCGCGTTAGCGTAATGGCAGAATTCCATTGCCAATTTGATCGGCTACCAGCGGACGTGTTGTTTTTTGTGCGCGCGAATCATTGAAGCGCAATGTTAGCGAATATTTCGTGATGAAACGCCGCATATTCCGCCAGTGTTTGAACTCCGATTAAATATTTGTCTGCAGTTCATGTTTTTCAGCAAGCATCGCCATCACTTGCTGTACATTTAGGATTGTCACGCCAAATTTCGCCGCGCGCGACTTCAGCCCGAACACCGCGTTGTCCCGCGATGCCAGGGCGTCCGCTTTGGTGTGAAATGCCAGCGCCAGGAATGGCTCATCATCACGATCGCGGCAACGTGGAAAGCCGCCCGGTAACATCAGCTGTTTAGTGGAAAATCCCGCAGGCATTGGTGCGATGACGGTCTCTGCTTGGTATCTCGCGAATATTTCCTGTTGTCGCGTGGCACCAAGTTTCAACTGCGGATAGGCCAGCACCCGTTCGAGTTCTGCGATTGCAGGCAAGTGGGTGAGTATGCGAATACGGCCATCGCGCACCCCCTGTCGCAACGGGTTCATGAAGGGGTCATCGAATACCAGCCAGTCGATAACGACATTGGTATCAAGCACCAGCCGGATCGGCGTGTTCAT
>JBKJVA010000030.1:0-5422 GCA_046589675.1 Usitatibacteraceae bacterium | reverse complement strand
CCCGCGACCAAAGCGAGTCCGAAAGAAATGCTGCCGGTGGTCGATAAACCGCTGATCCAGTACGCCGTTGAAGAAGCGGCCGCCGCCGGTATTACCGAGATGATTTTCGTCACGGGCCGCGGCAAACGCACCATCGAGGACCATTTCGACAAAGCCTACGAGCTGGAAGCGGAACTATCGGCAAAGGGTAAGCATAAACAACTGGAGGAAGTGCGACGGATGCTTCCGCAAGGGGTGCAGTACGTGTACGTGCGCCAGTCTGAGGCGCTCGGTTTGGGGCATGCCGTTTTGTGCGCCAAACATCTGGTCGGCGATGAGCCGTTCGCGGTTATTCTGGCCGACGACTTGATTGATGCAGGTGAAGGTGTTGCACCGGTGATGAAACAGATGGTGGATCAGTTCGCCCTGCAAAAATCGTCAATTCTGGGCGTGCTCAATGTTGAACCTCACGAGACCTCGTCGTACGGTATCGTGGCGTCAAAGCCAATCTCGAAAAGGCGCGGCGAACGTGTTTCGAAAATGACCGCCATTGTCGAGAAACCAAAACCGGAGAATGCGCCATCCACGCTGAGCGTTGTAGGCCGCTACATTCTGACACCGCAAATATTTGCGCATCTGGAAAAAATTCAGGCTGGCGTCGGCAAAGAAATTCAATTGACCGATGGTATTGCTGCGCTCCTGAAAAAAGAGAATGTTTTCGCGTATGAATTCGAAGGCACGCGCTACGATTGTGGCTCGAAGCTGGGCTATCTCAAGGCAACCGTGGCGCTGGGAAAAAAGCACCCTGAGGTGGGCGCGGCGTTTGCTAAGTTCCTCGCCATCAGCGCGGGCACCCAAAAGAGTCGTTAGCAGCGAACGCTGGCACTGGAGCGGTTTCGCAGCTATTTATGCTTGCAAGAACCCGCCAAATGGCGATTTGCGCGTTTACGCACCGAGCAATTCCAGCAATGCCAACGCCACCACCCGCGTCGCTTTGTGCAGATCGTCAAGCTTGAGCTTCTCGTCGGCGCGGTGGCCATTCGCTTCCAGCAACGTGTGCGGACCAGCACCGTACAGCACGGTGGGAATACCGGCAGTCGAATAAAGCCGCGCGTCGGTGTAGATCGGCACACCGACCGTTTTTACTTCTTCACCCATGATGCGGGTTGCGTGTTTGGAGATCGCCGCAACGAGCCTTTCCTGCCCCGGCATCGGCACGAAAGGTGTGGCGAGCAGGATGCGGCGCACCGTGCATGAAATACCCGGCCACGTGGCGAGAGCGGTCTTGATCTGCTGCGTGAGGGTCGCTTCGACTTCGGCTGCATTCTCTTCCGGGATGATGCGTCGATCCAGTCGCAAGGTGACTTTATCAGGCACCACATTGGTGTTGATGCCGCCAGAGATGAGGCCGACGGTCAGTGTCGGACTTTCGATACCTTCGACCTTCGATTTTCTCGCGGCGTAAGTTTTGCGTATTGCGTAAAGCGCGGAAAGCAGTCCCGTCGCCGCTTCAAGCGCATCGGCGCCGGTGTCGGGCCGTGCCGCGTGGGCGGACTTGCCGATCACTTCCACTTCCAGATGCAGGCAGCCGTTGTGCGCCGTGGTCACCGCATAGGAAAATCCAGCAGAGAGGGCGTAATCGGGTTTGGATAATCCCTTTGCGAGAATGCGTGCGGGGCCGATCATGCCACCGGCTTCCTCGTCGTAAGTGAAGTGTAATTCCACGGTGCCGTGCAGTGCCGCGCCGCTGGCTTTCAAAGCGAGTAAGGCATAGGTATAGGTGGCGAAATCGGACTTCGACACGGCCACGCCGCGGCCTAACATGAAGCCGTCCTTCACCACTGCGCCGTAGGGATCGACACTCCAGCCGAGGCCCGGGGGCACCACATCGCCGTGCGCATTAAGCGCAATCGTCGGGCCCTCCGAAAAGCGATGGCGCACGATGAGGTTGGTCGCACTCACCATGCCGTTAGCCTGTGCATCAGCCTGCGGAACATGATCGCGTTCGACGTTGAGGCCCAGCGCTTCGAGCAACTCTGCTGCACGTTCGCCATGCGCGGCGCAATCGCCGGGCGGATTATCGGACGGAACTTTGACCAGTTCGGCGAGGAAATTTATCTGGTCCTCGCGGTGGCTGAGCAGAAATTCTTCGACAGACTTTATGGCTTGTTCATTCATTTTGAGTGCTCTCTGGTGCGATAGATACAACAACTAAATGTGGCCAACAATTTCAAATTACGTCGTCCCCGCGAAGGCGGGGATTCAGTGACGTGCCTTGAAAGCCGCTGGATCCCCGCCTTCGCGGGGACGACGAACTCAAGTGGTTTCATTGTCTGGTGAATGGTGTTTGCGGTTTGAAGTTTTCGATGAATCGCAGCAACACTCGTGTGGATATCTCGATGTCGTCCAGCGTAATTGCCTCCGCCGGATTGTGACTGATGCCATCCTTACACCGCACAAACAGCATCGCAATATCGGTGAGGGCGATCATCGCCATGCCGTCGTGTCCCGCACCGCTGGGCAGCGAACGCACCTGTATGTGCTCCGCTGCAACCGCCTCGCCGAGTTGGGCCATGAGCCACGGCGTACAAGCAGCAGTCTTGCCTTCATGGGTCGGTACGATGCTTAGCATCAAGTGTCGTTGCGCACAGATTTTTTCGATTTTCTGCCTGATCGTTGCCGACGCGCTCACACGTTCCTCATCGCGGGGCGAGCGAACATCGATGGTGAATCGCGCGCGGCCCGGAATGACATTGATTGCACCCGGAAAGGCTTCGATCTGACCCACCGTCGCAACCAGATCGGGGGTTGTCTGTGCATACGATTCGATGGCCAGCACGCATTCGGCTGCGGCAGCTAAAGCATCTTTGCGCAGGTGCATTGGTACCGTGCCAGCATGCCCCGCCACGCCGTGAATCTCGACCACGAGGCGGCAGAAACCATTGATCGCGGTGACCACGCCGACCGCGAGACCTTCGGCTTCCAGCACCGGGCCCTGTTCGATGTGAAGCTCCACGTAGGCCGCTACTTCGTCTCGCCGCCGTGCTGCCTGCACGATGTCTGCCGGGTCCAAGCCGAATTGCCGGATGGCGTCGCGCATGTTGACGCCGTTGCGGTCGATTTTGTCCAGCGTTGTGACATCGAACGTCCCGGCGATGGCACGGCTGCCCAGCAGCGTTGCTGAAAAGCGTACGCCTTCCTCATCGGCGAATCCAACCACTTCGACGGCGAAGGGAAGGCGCGACCCATTGGTGTGTAGCGCATGCACGCATTCGATGGCGGCGACCACGCCGAGCATGCCATCGTATTTTCCGGCGTCGCGTACAGTATCCAGATGCGAACCGAGCATCAGGCAGGGCAGGCCCGCTTGCGCACCCTCATAGCGACCAACGATATTGCCGATTGCATCGATGCGCGCGGTCATACCGGCGTCCCGCATCCACGCGAGTACCAATGCGTTCGCGGCACGCTGCTGTTCGCTGAGGAAAACGCGGGTAAGCGTCTCCGGGGTTTCGGAACACAACGCAAGTGCCTCGCAGCGATCCCAGATGCGTTGTGCCGACAGTTGTGAGGGGGATTTCCTGTCAACAGGTGCGGCACCCAGCAACGCCTCAAGTCGCAGTCGTCCGATCTTGCCGATCTCGGTCAGGCATGTTTGGAACTCCTGTTTGCGGAGGTTTCGAATACGCGAGTCAAGCGCGGCAAAAATGTCCTGCTTTGAGCGATTTTTGACGGCCATCACAAATGGAAAATCGAATTTCTCTCGATAGTGCCGGTTCAGTTGACGCAACCGCCCCAGCTCGTCCGCCGTGCAGTGATCCAGTCCCGCGCTGGCCTGCTCGCTTTGTGAGTCCGTTGTCAAGGTGCCGCTGCGCGCCTCTTTTCCCGCCAGTTCTGGATGCGTGCAAATAAGTGCCATCTGCGCCACCGTGTCTGCCGAATCGACGGCGGCGACCATGGCCGCGTGCAGCGCATCTATCGTGGCGAAGGGGCGCGCTTCCCACGCAGTTTCGGCAACCCAGGGCGAATTTTCAAAAACGCCGCCGAGCAGTGCTACGAAGTGTGCGCGGTCGGCATTGGAAAGTGAATGCAGATTGTCGGGAAAATCAGTAGTCATGCGGAATCGCCAGTACCATTGAACGGATGGTGTTCCAACCAATGATTGGCGATGTCAATACGACGGCATATCCACACGTTACTGTGCGCGCCGATATGGTCGAGAAAAAGTTGCAGGGCACGGAATCGCCCTGGCCTGCCGAGCAGACGGCAATGCATGCCGATCGACAACATGCGGGGATGCTGGTCGCCCTCGGCATAAAGCACGTCGAAGGCATCGCGAAGGTAATTGAAAAAATCATCGCCGGAATTGAACCCGGCAGGCATGGCAAAGCGCATGTCGTTGGTGTCCAGCGCGTAGGGTACGACCAGATGTGGGCGGGTCTCGCCGCTGGTCCTAGTTACCTGGGTCCAGAACGGCAGGTCGTCGCCGTAGTTGTCCGCGTCATAAACGAAGCCGCCGTGCTCCACCACCAGTCGTCGCGTGTTGGGACTGTCGCGACCGGTATACCAGCCCAGCGGCGCTGTACCGGTGAGGCTTCGCAGGGTATCGACCGCGAGCCGCAGGTGTTCGCGCTCGGTCGCTTCGTCGATTCCCTGATAGTGAATCCAGCGCAAGCCGTGACAAGCAATCTCATGCCCGAGTTCGACAAACGCAGCGGTAAGCTCACGGTGGCGTTCAAGCGCCATCGCCACGCCAAACACAGTGAGAGGAAGTTTCCGCCGTTCGAACTCGCGCAGGATTCGCCATACCCCTGCGCGCGAACCATATTCATAGATCGACTCCATACTCATATGGCGCGCCGCAAACGCCGGGGCACCGACGATTTCCGACAGAAATTGTTCGGAATGGGTATCGCCATGCAGCACCGAATTCTCGCCCCCCTCCTCATAATTGAGTACGAATTGAACTGCAATGCGGGCGCGATCCGGCCAACGCACATCGGGAAGTTGCCGACCATAACCGATGAGGTCGCGCGGATAGGGTGGCGGCGGGTTTTTCGCTACGGATGCCATGTTGAATTAGTGCCCTCGTGGAATTATTGAGTCAGGCGACGACTCATGTCAGATGGTATTGAAACCTCAAAAAAATTCTAAAGCAAGTGGTCACGCAGCGAAACCGCCGATTCTGGGATTATCATTCGGTTCATGAACAATAAATTGAGAAGTTGCTGGTAATGGGCCGTCTCACTACGCATGTGCTGGATACCGCACGTGGTCTGCCCGGCGCTGGCATCACTGTATCGGTGCTCAGGGTTGAAGGGAACGCGCGACAATTGTTGCGAAGCGTCATTACCAACAAGGACGGGCGCTGTGACGCGCCGCTGCTGGAAGGCGCTGACCTCACGGTGGGGATCTATGAATTGATGTTTAACCTCACCGAATA
>JBKJVA010000332.1:0-6726 GCA_046589675.1 Usitatibacteraceae bacterium | reverse complement strand
GCAAAGCGACTGATCGGTGAAGCGGCACTGGCGCAACAACTTGAATTGCAACTGACGAGCAACAACATCAAAAATCGCAAAACGATTTCGGTGATGACGCTCGCGACGCGTGTGATCGAGAGGCCGGACTTATTGAAAAAGATTGCCGACGCTTGGCCATACATTTATGCCCTGCGACAACAGGCGGCAGCGGCCACAGGCGGCGCAGAGGTACGGTCATGATTCGTGGGGAAAACTCAGACCACGGCCCGTTTTACTCGACGACATTTCAGCTGTCACGCGCAAACTCGCCAAGAACACTAGCACCCGCGCGCCTCCCCAGCCATTTTCTGCCTGAACCCCGCTCCAGCAATTGAGTTTCAATGGCGCACTGGCGAGTGAAAGCCTTACTCGCTAATATTTCCTTGAGTGACCAGCGTGATAGGCCGGGTGCGATTGCTCACCGAGGATCTCTGCAACCGAGTTCGCGAACGGCGCAAGGTCAGTTCCATCCGATGCCGCATTGAGTGCGTTCATGTAGTCACTCCGTCGCGCAAAGGGGATGACGACCCACGGATATCCACCCGAAGCGAACATCGCGTTCATCAGGAATCGCCCGATGCGGCCATTGCCGTCCATGTAGGGGTGGATGTAGACGAAGATGAAGTGCCCCAGCACTGCGCGCACTGCGGCATGCTCCTCTTTCTCCAGCAACTCGAAAAGTGCGGGCATGCAGTCACGTACCGCCTCCGGTGAGGGCGGCACATGATCCGCATTGCGAATGAAGACGGGGCTGTTCCTGTAGCCGGCGAGTGCCTGGGCACGAACGATCTGCGCATCTGCCGATGGCTTCCATAACGCGATATACCAGGAAGTAAGCGATTGCCGGAAAACCGTCCCGGGATTGGCATCGCCGACGAGGATCTTGCGGATGGATTCCTTGACCGCTTGGTGGGCGAGGCTGTAACCCTTGGCCGCCATCGCATCTCTGGATGCTTTGTTCTCCGGCGTATCGGGGTTCCAGTTGCCTGCCCGCACTTGCTCGATCAAGGCTTCGTTGACGTGATATCCCTCAATCGATAACGAGTTGAGCGCGTCGGCGACATAGCGCGCGTCGACGTCGTTCATGTAGGCATCGATGTCGTGCACTCGGCCGGGCGGTGAAGGAAAAGCACGAATGACCGCACCGCGCATGTTCTCCCAAAGCTGGTGAATGCGAAGCACATGAGAAGAGCGCTTGATCGCCGGGTCGATGATGCGCGGCGGCTCCGTGAACGGATTGGATGCGGTGAGGCGATACCCGGCTGCTTCGAGGATGCGCTCAAGGTCTTGCGCAAGTTCACTGCGACCGATTGCGCGCAGCGCACCGATGAGGCGTCCAGCGACGACGGGCTTACCAGCCTCGATCAGATGCCGCGCGATGGCCGAGGCATCCGGCAGGAGTTCCATGGCGATCTGCGCGGTATGTGGCTGCGTCTGGAAGAAAGGCTCGCTGACGCCAAGCAGGGCGGAATCGATCGGCATCACCCGAAGACCTGGGCCGACCACTTCTGTTGGCATCTCGGAGACGTCTGCCCGGATGTCGAGGATCGACCACCCATGAACAAGCGATGTCACATTGTTTGTCCCGGCCTTTGCGTGAACAAGGATTTGGCGCGTGGCAAGTGGTGTGCTGGTGAGTACGTGCAGCGAGTGCTCAGGGCTGAGCCGCCATTGATCCTTGAAACGCGACTGGCAATAGCGGGCGACAAACTCCTGCCAGTGTGCCGTCCAGGCCGTGGTATCGCCAGCGCTCTCGTCCGGTCGTGCGGACATGTACCAGCCCCGCATGATTGGCTGTAAACGTCCGATCCTGAGTAGTGTCCGGCGGTCTTCGGGCTGAAACTCCCTGGACGGAAAGACATGGCGCGAGCCCCCGGCTTGCAGGGTAGATAGGCGGCTAAGCGCGCGAAGTTGCAGTTCAGAAGGGGTTGGCATTGGATATTGCGAGCCGAAATTAGTTTATACGTGAAATAATAATTAGTTTTTAAGTTATTTGCAAATTAGTTTTAATAGATTATATAAATTAGTTTAAACGTATAATTATGTACCCTGACTCGGGGGCATAGGAATTTCAAACGCCCTTTTTCACGAATCATGAATGTATCCGATGACTCGCGACCGGCCAGACGCGCGACGACGCGTGCTCATGCACTGAACCCCCGCCGTTTTCTCAACATCGCTGACAATATTCTGGCCCCACGCGCCTGATTTGCACGCCATCCGTGCATTTGCACGAGCGCCGCTCTAACGCCTCCCTCGGCCCTGTCCCAATCCAGACCGATTTGTCCATCAAGCCGCCTGCAACAAACCCACTGCACAAGCGTTTGTGCACCGCACCACGATGTTGGTATAATTGTCGGTCGGTCGAAACAACCAGTCAGCATCAGGTGCAACTTAGGCACTTTTCAAGTCTCGCCGTGATCGCTGTACGGTCACATCAGCCGATAAAAAAAATTTGATCAAATTTTTCTCCAAGGGAATCGCATGAATAAGTCAATCGTCATCGCTGCAATCGCTGCAATCGGCCTCGCCGCTTGTGGCAAAGAAGAGCCCAAAGTTGTTCCAGTCCCGGCGCCAGCGCCTAAAGTCGAGATCGTTGTTCCTGCTGCTCCAGCCGCGACCGTTGTCGTACCTGCAGTTGACGCTGCCAAAGCTGCTGCTGACGTCTCCAAAGACGCTGCCGGTAAGTCTGTCGACGCTGCCAAGGACGCAAAAGATGCTGCTGGCAAGTCTGTTGACGCTGCCAAAGATGCAAAAGATGCTGCTGCCAAAGCAGTTGATGCCGCAAAAGCCGCTGCGCCGAAGAAGTAATTGCTTCGTTGCTGGTTCGCAAAAAAGCCGACTGAACGTCGGCTTTTTTGTTTGTGGGTCGCTGAATAGTTAACACCAATGATTTGGCGTTTAGATTTCCCGCCAATCAAAACCGCTTGCCTGTTCAGCAATGCCAATCCAACCGGTACTACACCCGAGTACGCCAGCCAGTGCGGCGACGGCCAGAGCCGGCAGATTGTTGTGTTGCGATAAATGCGCTGCAAAAATGTGCTTGAGCCGGGAGCAATCGATTCCAGCTAAAAGGGACGCGGCGGTGACGTTGTCCAGATGTCCGAACTTGCCTGCGACGCGTTGTTTCAGGCTGGCTGGGTATGGCCCCCGCATCAACATGTCCAGGTCGTGGTTGCATTCGAGTACTAACGCATCACAACCTGACAACGTATTTTCGATGTGTGCAGTAATTGACCCTGTGTCGGTCAGCACACCAAGCCGGGCGCTGCCGTCCGAGAAAACATACTGTACGGGCTCGCAAGCGTCGTGAGGAACGAAATAGGGTGTTACTTCTATGTTGCCGACAGAAAATGCCTCGTGGGGATCGACGAAATTTATCAAGGCATTGGACAATGAGCCTTTATTGAAAACCTTGGCGGTGCCGTGCGTAAGCCACACCGGAAGTTTGTGTTTACGCGCAAAGCTGGCGACACCACCAATGTGATCTGAGTGTTCGTGCGTGACAAGAATTGCGTCCAGGTCGTCGGGCATCAATCCGGCGCGTGCCAGTCTAGCCTCAGTTTCGGCCAGACCAAACCCGCAGTCCATCATCACTATAGTTTCTGCCACTTGGACAATCAGCGCGTTGCCCTTACTACCACTGCCAAGTGAGGCAAAACGCAAAGTCAACGCAAATCCCCGAAAATGAAAGCGGGCCCCACATGAAACAAAGTGGGCCCGTTTGGCAGCAGATACATTGATCGTGCTCTATTCTGCCAACCAGGCCTATTTGAGTTGTTCCAGAAGCAAGCTCAGAATACGCCTGGATGTGCTTGAGTTCTCCAGCTTGCCATCCACACCTTGCACGACGATATCGGAAATGCCCGCTGTCTCAGAGATAAAAATGCGGTACTGCGGTTTCGACGCAGGGTCATCTTTGCGCCAGAATGCCAGTTTGTCGAGGAAACCTTTACCTTTATCGCCGCGGCTCGCCTTGGCCTCGGTGTCAGGATCGATATAACGAACAAAGAAAAGTCCTTTGGAACGGTCGCGATCCTCAACCGTAAAGCCAATGCGGTCCAGCGCCAGCCCGACGCGGCGCCACGCGCGGTCAAAGGGTTCATTAACCTTGAGTGACCCGCTTTGGTCTGGTGCGTAAAAAGCTCGCGCAACATTGTTCGTAGATGTGGTTGCGCCAGCGGCAACCGCCGATTTGTCCGCACTACCCGAAAATCCAAACTTCGCCATCAGCCGGGCCAGCATTTCGGCTTCGAGCTCTTTATCGGCCGCGCGGGGTTGCCATGCGGTACTGCTCTTGTCGGCACTTGTATAAATCTCTTCGAGGCCGCGATGGCTAATGTATACATCGGTGGTACCTGCTTCGGCACCCGGCTCAAGTCGGGTGCGAAATTTGTCGCGATAGCCGGTATCGTAAAGTCCATCCAATACGCGTCCAATGGTACGCCGTACGATATCGAGCGGAATTTTCGCCCGGTTTTCCGCCCAATCGGTTTCCATGATCCCAATCGCGGGGGTTTCGCGCTTCAGAATAAAACCCGTCTCGGTCCAGAATTCCTTAGTGACCGACCAGGCTTTATCGGGCGACGTTCTCACTACCAGCCAACGCTGCTCGCCTGCGCGTTCGATGCGCGCGCCGTCGACCTTTGGAAGCACCGCAGTGCCGGTGGTTGGTGCGGCACCACGCTCGCGGCTATAGGTTGAGAACGTAGTTGATTTCGCGTCAGGAATGACAAATCGATCATCAACGACCGGGGACGTCAGATCCGGCGGCACTTCCAGAGACGGAATTTTCCCGCCTTGGGAACGGTAGTCGGTGTTTTTTCCGGTTGTGCCAAACAGTCCGCACGAGGAAAGAAAAATACTTGCCAGGGCCGCTGCGACAGCGACGTACAAATTACGCTTCGGACTCATCTATGCGAATTCCTTTAATTTTTTGTGAATGCCTGCCGCCTGCATGGCTTCCAGCAGGAGGCCATGAAATTTCGCGTCAAACGGTGTAAGTGGCAGGCGAATTCCGGTATCGATCAGGCCCATGTGATGGAGCGCCCACTTCACCGGAATGGGATTGGACTCGAGGAACAACTGATTGTGCAGCCCAAGCAGGCGATTATTTATCTCGATGGCTTTGGCGCGTTCGCCCTTAAGTGCGGCCGCACACATTTCGTGCATCAGGCGCGGTGCGACATTGGCGGTAACCGAAATCGACCCGTGCGCGCCGAGTAATAACAGCGCCAGCGTCGAGACATCTTCGCCGGAGTAAATACCGAAGTCCTTCGGAGCCCGCTTCAACAGCTCGGCACCGCGTGCCATGTTAGCGGTGGCATCCTTGATGCCCACCACGTTCGGGATTTCAGCCAGGCGCAACGTCGTATCGGTGGCGAGATCCGCTACCGTGCGGCCCGGTACGTTATACAAAATGATAGGCAGATCAGTCGCCTCGGCAATCGCCCGGAAATGACGATATTGGCCTTCCTGCGTGGGCTTGTTGTAATACGGCACGACCGAGAGTGCGTAATCTGCACCGGCGCTCTTGGCGAACTCGGTAAGGTGGATTGCTTCCTTCGTTGAATTGCCGCCCGTACCGGCGATCAATGGCACGCGTTTGGCTGTGTATTCCACAGCAGCCTTGATGAGAGTGCGATGTTCATCAAAGTCCACCGTCGGCGACTCGCCGGTGGTGCCGACGATGACGATACCATCGGTACCCTCGTCAATGTGCCAGTCAATGAGTGATTTGAGGCGTGCAAAATCGAGCGCGCCGTCAGGCAACATCGGAGTGACAATGGCTACAAGGCTTCCGGTCAACATGGGGATATGCGGCAAATTCACGACACTTTCGGGCAATTGATCATTTTAACTTATCTAACGTCCAAAACACGCCCACGTGACTGCGCTGTGTCGAACGTACCGGGGCGTACCGCCACAATTCTCTGCACCATCGCCGGTTTCGGCAAATCTACGTATGTGTTTTCATAGGCCCTTACCTGCAACTGACCGCGAACAGTCTCGAGCAGTTCCCCAGGCTGGAGCAGAAAGTCGGGGCGTGCCGGTCGGCCATACTGCTCGTTTCCAGCCGCAAAAGTTTCGTAGATGAATGCACCGCCGGGCGCGACACTGGCAATCAGCGTTGCCATCAACGGGCGGTACAGGTAGTTGGTGACGACCACACCGGCAAATACCTGACCCGCATATGGCCACGTTCCCGTTTCTATGTCTGCCTGTAAAATTTGAACCAGCGCAGGCAGCTCGCCGACACTGCTCACATCGCGATCCACCGCGTTTACCGCGTGCCCTAGCGCAGCAAATAGTCGTGCATGCCGTCCGGAGCCGCAAGCGACATCCAATACGCGCCCACCACTGGCCACCATTGGTGCAAAGCGTACCACCCATGGCGAGGGTGTACTTTCAAGTTGGCAGGAGCTACTGGCGACAGTCATCTTCTAATGATAAGTGAGGCTCTGCGATAATGCTTAAATGAAGAAAAACAGCAATACGACCGTCAGTCGTAAACACTGCGAGGCTTTTGACGCTGAGGATCCGTTACGAAGTTTCCGCGAGCGTTTCCGCCTTCCAGAAGACACCATTTATCTCGACGGCAATTCGCTCGGCGCGTTACCGCGCACGACCGCAGCGCGGATTGATGGCCTGGTTCGTGAAGAATGGGGCCATGGATTGATTCGATCTTGGAACGAGCGTGCTTGG
>JBKJVA010000329.1:0-10372 GCA_046589675.1 Usitatibacteraceae bacterium | reverse complement strand
GAATATCTGGTTTCGCGTCCAGTTCGATATTGGTGATGGTGCGGCTAAACGACGAATCGTTGGCGCGTCTTTGCCTGGCGGGCCGTCAATCGTTGTCGGCAGCAACGGCAATATTGCCTGGGGATTCACCAACGGCTACGGGCAATGGTTTGACTGGGTCCCCATTGCAAAAGGTACTGCGTTGGCGGAATCGGTAAAAATTATTAGCGAAACCATCCTGGTAAAAGGCGCGGAGCCAATCGAGCTGGCGGTGCGCGAGGTGCCTTTTGGGCCGATTCTGCGCACTATCGATAACACCGATTACGTGCTTAGCTGGGCGCTTTATCGGGATGGTGCCGTGAATGCACAGGCGACGGCGATGATGTTCGCCAATACAATCGATGATGCGGTCGTGATTGCGCAAACCAGTGGCATTCCACATCAAAACCTGCTCATCGCAGACAACGCGGGCAATATTGCGTGGACAATCATGGGACGCATACCGGCCACTCCCACAGGCGTGCAAACTAAGCGTGGCTTGTTCACTCCGCCGGATGCTCTGCCGACCACCTGGCTAACAGCGGAAAAATATCCCCTCATTAAGAATCCCATTGACGCGCGACTGTGGACCGCGAACAATCGCCAGCTTGGCAGCCAGGGCGGCAACTTTATCGGCGATGGCGGCTTTGACCTCGGCGCACGCGCCAGGCAGATTCGTGATCGCTTGAGCGAACAGACTCGCTTCGATGAGAAAAAACTCTACGCCATTCAGCTGGATAACGAATCCCGTTTTCTGAAACGCTGGTCTGATCTTGCACTTGCGACTGCCGCTGCCAAATCAAACGATAAGACCAACGCCATCGCCAAACAACTGAAAGCCTGGAACGGTCGCGCCGATATCGATCAGACGGGACACCGGATCGCACGCGCATTCCGGCAGCAAGTACTCGATCAACTTTGGAAATCGTGGCTCGGTGAAGCGCAACGTGGACGCGTGGTACTGGGCAACAGCGGGAAACAGGACAGCCCCGACGCGCGTTTTGAATACGCGGCGTGGGCTGCGCTGTCGGTACGCGCCGAGCATCTGCTGCCGCAGCCTTTCACATCGTGGGATGATTTTCTGGCAGCGCAACTGTCTAATGTGGCCGCAGATTTAACCAAGCAAAACGCGCCGCTTGAAGAAGCCACCTGGGGAAAACGCAATACCACCAACCTCCGCCACCCGTTTTCACGTGCGATGCCTTTCTTGTCGCGCTGGCTGGATATGCCGCAAACGCCACAAGCTGGCGATAACCATATGCCGATGGTTGCGGCACCCACGTTCGGTGCCTCACAACGGATGGTGGTTTCGCCAGGACATGAGGACCAGGGGATCTTCGTCATGCCCGGTGGGCAAAGTGGGCATCCACTGTCGCCATTTTATGGGGCCGGACACAGCGATTGGTTGGCCGGCAAGCCCGGGAGTCTGCTGGCGGGTACAACAGCACACACGCTGCGGCTTTTGCCTGCTAATTGACAGCCAAACTCAAGCACTGGCGAGCTTCATCGGACCAAAGTTACCTGAAACCCGCACCAGTGCTAGTGTTTCCCATTTAATTTTCATGCTACTCAGTTGCAAATGCCACCGCCACCGCGTAAGATGCGACTCCTCATGAAGCCCTCCTATCTCACCCATCTTTCCGCCGCGGAAGCGGACATCCGCGCCACCGGCGAGCGCCTGACGCAGCCACGTATTGCGGTGCTGGCCTGCCTGCTGGCGAGTGGCTCGGCAACTTCGCATCTGGATGTTGCTGGGATGATCAGAGATCACCACGCGGTTGATCGCGTCACCGTTTACCGGGTGCTCGAATGGCTAGTGAATCAGGGCATCGCTCATCGCATCTCTGGCGATGATCGGGTATGGCGCTTTATGGTGAATACGCAGGCTGCATCAACCAAATCGGCATCATCGGGCCAGCATGGTCATCACGCGCACTTCACCTGCCAGACGTGCGGGCAAACGTTCTGTCTTGACAAAGCGATGCCAAAAGTCGATGTGAAGTTGCCAAAAGGCTTTCGCACCTCCGAAATCGATCTGGTGGTGCGCGGCCGCTGCGCCGGTTGCGCATAAAGGCGGCACATGACTGCCTCCTCCATCACCCCCGTCACGCTTCTCACCGGCTTTCTCGGCAGCGGCAAGACCACGCTGCTCAATCGCCTCCTGAAACACCCATCGATGCAGGAAACGGCGGTGTTGATCAACGAGTTTGGCGCGGTTTCGATCGACCACCTGTTGGTGCGTGAAGCCAGTGAAAATATCATGGTCATGTCGAACGGCTGCATTTGCTGCTCGGTTGCCGGTGATTTGGTGCAGGCTTTGCGCGAGCTTTATTTCAAGCGCGCCAACAATGAAATTCCAGATTTCAAACGCGTCGTGATTGAAACTACCGGGCTCGCTGATCCTGCGCCGATCATGCATACGCTGATTGAAATGCCGCTGGTGGCCGCGCGCTATTCTTTTTCCGGCATTGTCACGACCGTTGATACGGTGCATGGTGAACAGCAATTGAACGATCATTTTGAATCGGTCAAGCAGGCGGCGGTGGCGGATCGAATTGTGCTGACTAAAACTGATTCTGCGACACGTCAACAAATTGATCAATTGCGTACCCGTCTGCTTGCACTAAACCCCGGTGCGGACGTGTATGAAGCCGTTGCGGGAGAAATTGCGCCAGAAATATTGTTTGACACCGGCCTCTACCAGCCGGCGCGCAAGACGCCCGATGTACAACACTGGTTACGTGCAGAGGCCTATAGGCCGTTGCCGTTGCAGGGTTTGCTTTCTGCGCGCATCGCACCCAATCGCCACGACGAACGAATCCGCGCATTTGTGGTCACTTTTTATGAACCTGTTGCCTGGCAGGTATTAATTGACGCACTCGAGTTGTTGACATCTTTTCGCGGTGAACATCTGCTCCGCATTAAGGGTATCGTCAATGTTGCAGGCGAGCCCTTGCCGCGTGTCATCCATGCCGTGCAGCACACCATCTATCCCGCAGCAACACTTTCCGCCTGGCCGGACAATGATCGCAGTACCCGGCTGGTATTCATTACCCGCGACCTCGATGAAGCGTTTGTCCGCCAAACATTGACCGGCTTTATTGCCGAAACTATTCCTGCCTGAAAACGAACTCACGTCCATTTATCTTGACCACGACAATGAAAACAAAACACGAACCCATTCCCACCACCATCCTCACCGGTTTTTTAGGCGCAGGCAAAACCACATTGCTGAATCGTATCCTCACTGAACGCCACGGCGAAAAAATCGCGGTCATTGAAAACGAATTTGGCGAAACCGGCATCGACAACGAAATTCTGGTGCAGAACAAGGAAGAGCAGATCATTGAGATGAACAATGGCTGCATTTGCTGCACGGTGCGCGGTGATCTGGTGCGAATTCTTGGCGAGCTTGCCGAGAAGAAGAAAAGCGGCAAGCTCAAATTTGATCGCGTCATCATCGAGACCACCGGTATGGCTGATCCGGGCCCGGTGGCACAAACGTTTTTCATGGATGACGATATCCACAATCAATATGTGCTCGACGCCATTGTTACCGTGGTGGACGCCAAGCATGCCCAGCAGCAACTCGATAGTAACGAGCAGGCGCGTGAACAGATCGGCTTTGCCGACCGCATTCTCATTTCCAAAAGTGATCTCGTCGCCGAGGAAGAAACCCAAAAACTAATGAGCCGCATGAAGCGCATGAATCCGCGCGCCACCTACGAGCGGGTGCATTTCGGCGAAACCGACATCAAGAAAATTCTCGACGTGCGTGGTTTCAATCTCAATTCCGTGCTTGACATCGATCCGGATTTTTTGAAACAAGACGAACATCAACACGACGACGATATTCAATCTTTCGTTTTCACTTCGGCGCGCGCAATGGATATGGAAAAAATTGAAGCTTTTCTGTCACTCCTGATCCAGAGTTACGGTAACGACATGCTGCGGTACAAGGGTGTGCTGAGCATCGAAGGTGAATCCAGGCGCATGATTTTCCAGGGTGTGCATATGACCATGGGGGGCAGCCCTGGAAAACCATGGCTTAAAGATGAGCCGCGTGAATCGAAAATGATATTCATCGGCCGCAATCTGCCCAAGCGAATTTTTGTGGAAGGCCTTGCCTACTGCGTGGCCGACGCCGCCAAGTCGGTCGTTGAAATCAAATAGATGGTTGTCGACATCCACGCTTTGCACGCCGGATACGCTGCCACAACCGTGGTCTCGCTGCCGACACTGCAGATTGCCAAGGGCGAACACACGCTGCTGCTTGGGCCTTCGGGGTGCGGAAAAACAACCTTGCTTAACATCATGGCCGGCATTGCCTCGCCACTGGCGGGACAGGTCAGCATCAACGGTACTGCCCTCGACGGGCTGACCGTCAGTGAACGTGATCGCTTTCGCGGCAGGCATATCGGCCTGGTGATGCAGCGACTGCACCTGATTTCAGCGCTGACGGTTCGCAAAAATCTCCGCTTGGCACAACAGCTCGCCGAGGTCGTCGACGATGAAAGCAGTATTTTTAACGCCCTTGAAAAACTCGGCGTTGCCGACAAGCTTGATCGGTATCCGCGCGAACTATCGCAGGGCGAAGCGCAGCGGGTGGCAATTGCCCGCGCGGTCGTCAATCGCCCGGTACTGATTCTGGCCGACGAGCCGACTTCGGCACTCGATGACACCAGTTGTCTTGCTGCTATCGATTTACTGTTCGAGCAGGCAAGCGCGTACGGTGCAACGCTGATTGTTGCCACTCACGACCAGCGCATCAAGTCACGCTTCATGCGCGTCGTCGCAATCGAGCCGCGCCCATGAGCACGCTGTCCACCGCGCTCTCGCTGGCATTTGCTTATCTGCGCGAAAGACCCCTCGCTACGTTGCTCAATATCCTGTTGCTGGGCCTTGGTGTCGGCACCATCATCGCGCTGGCGTTGACGCTCTCACAACTGCAGGAGCGGATGGACCGCGACGCCGCTGGTATCGATCTGGTCATCGGTGCCAAGGGCAGCCCGCTGCAACTTATACTGTCGACGGTATTTCAGATCGACATCCCCACCGGCAACATACCGGTTGCTGACGCCGCGCCCATCATCGCCAAACCGGTTGTGAAACAGGCGATTCCGCTGGCGCTGGGCGATAGCCACAAGTCGTTTCGTATCGTCGGCACCGTCCCGGCCTACACTCAGCTCTACGCTGCGAAGCTGCAGTCAGGCCGAATATGGAATGCGCCGCTGGAGGCTGTGGTTGGTGCAGAGGTGGCGCGCATGACGGGTTTGTCCCCCGGCTCGCTATTCGCAGGTTCGCACGGCCTGGCTGAGGGTGGTGGTGGCCATGCCGATCACCCCTACACCGTCGTGGGCGTCCTGAAGCCCACAGGATCGGTTATTGACCGCGTGATCCTCACTGCGCTTGAAAGCGTCTGGATGGTGCACGATCATCCCGACAAATCACCTGCCGCAAAGGACAACGACGACGCTAAAGACGTGACGGCCTACCTGATCCAATACGCAACCCCACTCGCGGCGGCGTCGTTTCCCCGCATCGTCAATGCCAGTAGCGCGTTGCAGGCGGCTTCCCCGGCGCTTGAAATCTCGCGCCTGTTTAACTTGTTGGGCGTGGGCATCACGGCATTGAAAGGTTTCGCGCTGGTGATGATATTGAGCGCAGCGCTTGGTATTTTTGTGGGTCTCATGAACGCGCTCGATGAGCGCCGCGCCGATTTGGCGCTATTGCGCCTGTTGGGGGCGAGTCCAGCCACCGTGTTTCTTACCATCGTCGCGCAAGGTGCAGCACTCGGCTTAGCGGGGGTTATACTTGGTCTCTTCATGGGGCACGCCGGTGCCGAATGGATCGGGGCTTCGCTCGAAAAGACCCATCGAATGGCACTCACCGGTTTTACGCTGATCCGCGAAGAGCTTTGGATAGTTTTCGGCGCGTTGGCGCTTGCGATAGTGGCGGGACTGTTTCCCGCCTGGCGCGCGTACCGGGATGCGGTGCCGGAACTATTGAATCGCGCTTGAACCAGTGATGATTAATACAAAAGCTGGTAAAACATAAGGGTTTTGTAATGCAACTAAGCGATTTTCGATTTCTGACCCGCAACCGCTTCCGCACCAATGCGCTTGTTGCGCTGCTCGCAATATTGTGTGGGTTCCTCGCCAGCCCTGCCGCTGCAGTCAACCCGCCGGGGCAGATCCCGGACGAACAACTATTGAGCTTCATTGGTAAGGATCCGTTGCCGCCAGGCACCATCCCATGGCAGCTCCTGCGTCAGGTCAAGCTCGTTGAAGGCAAACAGAAAGGCGCAAAGGCCGCCGCCATGCTGCCCGAATTCAGTCCGCAGCTAAAAGCGCTCGACAAACAGGACGTCAAGATTTACGGATTCGTGCTGCCACTCTCGACGAGCCAGAAACAAAAACACTTCCTGATTTCACCTTTGCCCTCGCATTGCCCGTTCTGCGTCAATCAGGGCCCGGACTCGATGGTCGAAGTCATCGCCAAGACGCCGGTCGAGTACTCGCCTTGGGAGCCTATCGTCATTTCAGGCAAGCTGGAACTGGTAAACGATCAGTATCTGTTTTACCGTCTCACCAACGGCGAAGCCGTCAAGAACTGACGATGGTCGCACCACCAGCCCCCGCCAAGCCCGGTCAGACACCGCGCCCTTCGCCCGCGAACAGAACGGTGCCGGCCAAGACGGTAATGAATACTTCCGGCGCATTTTCCGGCGAGCAGCTATCGCCGGAAGCCAACAGTTTTCCGGTGATCTACGAAGCCGCTATTCTGTACGCGGCGGATCACTACGATGCCGCACGGGAAACACTCAAGGAACACATGAGGACCGAGGAGGGCAAGTCGAGCATTCGCACCTGGTTGATGCTGTTCGATCTTTTCCAACTCACCCACAACCGTAGAGAATTCGACGCCCTGTCGATGGTGTTCAGCGTGCAGTTCGAGCGCTCGCCGCCAGCGTGGGCGGCTGAAACCGGAAACTCCGATCCGCGCCGCAAAGAAAAGCGCGAGCGCAAGGATTTGTTTCTGATGACGGCCGACGCCAATGGTGCGGTGCTGGCAGAGATTGACCGCCTGGAAGTGTTCGCCAGGGAGATGGGCACATGTCGCGTCGAGTTCAACAAGGTCAAAGCGATACTGGCTGAGGAAGCCGAACTATTTTCGATTGTGTTTCAGCGACTTCGCCGGGCCAAGATTCCGCTATGGTTCAACGGGCTTGATGAATTTTCTCTATTACTGAAAGCCAGTATCAACGAGGCTAGCAGTGCGCCACTCGCGGCCTGCCAAGGCTGGTGGTCGCTGCTGCTCGAGTTGACCATTCTCGACGGACGCATGGAGGAATACGAAGAACTCGGCCTCCAATATGCCGTTGCGTTCGAAATGTCGCCACCACCTTGGGAAGTGGTAGTACGGCCTACCGGCAGTGACGACAGCGTACCCGCCAGCGACAAGGCCGCGCCAATCGGCGTGACGACATCACCGCAGCTTGGTTTTTCCCTGAACGGCGTGGTAGGCCAGAACAGCAAAGAGATGTTGCAGCAGTTGGCGGTCTTTGCCGCATCCAAACAGGAGGTGCTGATCGATATGAGCGGACTGTTGCGCATCGATTTCGCCGTTGCCGGCCAGTTTTTTGAATCCATTCGCGCTATTCAGTTGGCGCAGAAACGCGTTATTCTTTCCAATCTCAATGAGTTGGTGGCGGCGCTTCTGGAAGTATTTGGCATGTCCAAACACGCGATTCTCATGAGAAAAAAATTCGTCTAGGTATAGCATTGGCGCGGCTCTCAGGCCGAAAATGGCTGTAATACCGCACCTTCCCTTGTGTTTCGCCTCCAAACCCAAACCTACTCCACCGTAATCATTCGCATGCAAACTGAACAATTCCACGGCACCACCATACTCTCCGTTCGACGTGGCGAAAAGGTCGCAATGGGCGGCGATGGACAGGTCACACTCGGCAATATCATCGTCAAGGCCACAGCACGCAAAGTGCGCCGCTTGTACAAAGATCAGGTGCTGGCCGGATTCGCGGGGGCTACCGCCGACGCGTTCACGCTGTTCGAGCGCTTTGAGTCCAAACTCGACAAGCATCAGGGCCACCTCATGCGTTCTGCAATCGAATTGGCCAAAGACTGGCGCACGGATCGCATTTTACGTCGCCTCGAAGCCATGCTCACCGTCGCCGACCGAACCATTTCGCTCGTCATTACCGGAACTGGCGATGTGCTGGAGCCCGAACTGGGGCTGCTCGCGATCGGCTCGGGCGGTGCCTACGCGCAGGCGGCAGCGATTGCATTGCTGTTACACACCGATTTGAGCCCCACAGACATCGTGAAGAAATCGTTGACCATCGCAGGCGATCTTTGTATCTACACGAACCAGCATCACACGATTGAAACGCTTACGTGACACACGCAGCACGGCCCGGAAGCCTCGGTAGTCGGCAGTTCGATTTAAAGCAAGGACGGGTTTGGCAAATGTGTCAGCGACGCCGCGGAGCATATGCTTTATGTGTGCGGCGTCGCGCGAGCACGCGACGCCGCAGGGAATCGAAAGGCAGAGAGTAATGAGACTGACAGGATGATGACGCCGAAAGAAATTGTAAGTGAACTCGACAAACATATCGTTGGCCAGTCTGCCGCCAAGCGCGCGGTGGCTATTGCACTTCGTAACCGTTGGCGACGCATGCAGGTGCCGGAACCATTGCGCAACGAGATCACACCAAAAAATATTTTGATGATCGGTCCCACCGGCGTCGGCAAAACCGAGATCGCGCGTCGGTTGGCGAAGCTGGCGAATGCACCATTCCTAAAAGTCGAAGCCACTAAATTTACCGAAGTCGGCTACGTCGGCCGCGATGTGGATTCCATTATTCGCGACCTTGCGGAAATTGCCGTCAAGCAGGCCCGCGAACAAGAGGCCCAAAAGGTTCGGCACCAGGCTTCCGATCATGCAGAGGAGCGGGTACTTGATGCATTGCTGCCGGAAGCACGCAACTTTGATTTTTACAGCAGCGCCAAGGAAGGCGAAGTCGCGGCCGTCGCGGGCGCTGTACCCGCAGGTGCTGATGGCAGCACACGCCAGAAGTTTCGCAAAATGCTGCGCGAGGGCAAACTCGACGACCGCGAAATTGAAATTGAAGTGGCTGCCGTTTCGGGGAACATGGAGATTTTTGGCCCGCCCGGCATGGAAGAGCTGACCCAGCAAATTCAGGGTATGTTTCACAACATGGGTAATACCCGCAAAAAAACCCGCAAGGTTGCCGTCAAAGAGGCGCTAAAAATTCTCACCGACGAAGAGGCAATGAAACTCGTCAATGATGAAGAAACCAAGATCGCCGCGCTCAAGAACATCGAAGATAACGGCATTGTGTTCATCGATGAAATCGACAAAATCGCCAGCCGCTCCGAGACGCAGGGCGCAGACGTCTCGCGTCAAGGCGTGCAACGCGATTTACTGCCGTTGATCGAAGGCACGACTATTTCTACCAAGTTCGGCATGGTGAAAACGGATCACATCCTGTTCATCGCGTCGGGCGCATTCCATCTCTCAAAGCCATCAGACCTTATTCCCGAATTGCAGGGGCGACTACCCATTCGCGTGGAATTGGCTTCACTTACTGTAAATGATTTCGAAGCGATCCTTACCAACACGGACGCGTGCCTCACCAAGCAATATCAAGCCTTGCTGAAAACCGAAGATGTGCAATTGTCCTTCCCATCTGAGACCGTCAGGCGGATCGCCGAGATTGCATTCGCGGTCAACGAGAAAACCGAGAATATCGGCGCAAGGCGACTGTACACCGTGATGGAAAAACTGCTCGAAGAAGTGTCTTTCGATACCGCGTCGCAAGGCCCGACATTCACGGTTACACCCGAATACGTTAACAACAAGCTGGACGAACTGGCGCGTAGCGAAGACTTGGCCAGATACGTGTTGTGAGCGGGTGCGATGCCCACAGTCGGCTCGAAGCGTTTGTTGATACCCACCAACTGGCCTGCTGTCACTACTTTTGTAGTCCAACAGCCTGCCCTGTTTTAGGACGCCGTCCTATCCCCTGTCACCGCAGCCAATGAAACAATAGATTACGTAGTCAAATTGGCGTCGCTGTACGCATATTTCAGGAGATTTCAATGAAAACAACTTTCAAAAAAGTGTTGATGGTCACTGCGTTAGCGATTTCGACGCATGCGGCTGCTCAAATTACCTTCTATGAACGAGAAGGTTATGAAGGCAGGTCATTTACTGCAGAAAATCAGGTTACCAATTTCGGCAATAGCGGTTTTAACGACCGCGCTTCTTCCATCGTGGTTCAGCGTGGTCGATGGGAAATTTGCGAAGA